>CANRMZ010000103.1 GCA_947631885.1 uncultured Bacilli bacterium | reverse complement strand
ATCTCCAGGATCCGTAACATATACTGGATCGAAAGACTTCATATCTAATTCAGCATTTCTACCTGGCGCTATTTTTTTAAAATATTTTCCATATTTAGAATTTAGTATAATTTTCTCTTTTTCTTTTATCAACATTGCATAACATTCAGTAAACATATTCCGCGCTCTTGTTACTATTGGTTTACTCCCCTTATATCTATTTGCTAAATCTTTTTCAATAGTTAAAAGTGCGGATTTTATTTTTATATCTAAATCATCAGAATTACTATTTGGAAAAACTGGTTGAAACATATCAGGAGTAACCATCAAATTATATTTTTTCTTTGAATCATAAACATTTATAATGATGCTTAGAATTTTTTGAACTTGATAATTATGTAATGCAGACATTCCATATAAAGTCTTCATATAATTTAAATCTCTGTCATAGTAATCAGAAGATGCAATTCCATATTTAAACTTATTATCATTTCCCCTAGCTACGCGTCCTATTTCTTGTACATAATCATTCAAATTGCCACTTGCAGCATAATGATATACATTTTCTATATCTTTAATATCGATTCCCATTCCAAAGGCTTTAGTCGCAAACATTATTTTCTTATCATTATTTCTAAATAACATCATATTTTCACTTTTTTGATCATATGAATACTTATTATTACCAACATATATGGTAAAATTATCTTTAAAATCAGACAAATTACCAAAGCCTTTTCTTGGATCTGCATTGTAAGCAAAATTTGCTGTAGCAGCATAAGGAAAATAAACAATAGTTTTTTTATCATTATCTATAAAAGACTTAATTCTATTTTTAAACATTTCATTTTTCTTTTCGATGTATTCATCAAAATTTTTTGTTTGAATATTGCTATAATTTTTAATGTCAAACTTTATATTATCTCTTTTTACTTTTCCATAATAAGTTATTGTATCTCTCAAGTTTAAACTATTTTTAATGTCGTTGACATCATCATATTTACCACCATTTACAGCAGTTGCTGTAAATGTACATATAGGAAAGCAATATATAATTTTATCTGTTTTTTGAATTCCCTTTGAATTTCTTAGTTTTCTTAATTTATCTAAATAAGCACCTAAATACCAGTAATCAGGTCTAAAACCTTTTCCCCATGTAGAAACAATATGTGCTTCATCAATAATAATCATTCCAATTTTTCTGTTGCCTATTAACTGATCTATCGAATAAGATAAAAGTGTTTCTGGAGCTAAATATAATAAATTTATTTTACCCTCAGAAATATTTTTGACAATATTTTTCTTTTCTATAGGATTTATAGAAGAATTTAATCTTTCTGACTTCATATATCCACGCTCATGTAGATTTCTTACCTGATCATTCATAAGTTCAATTAAAGGTGTAATAATAATTGTTAATAAATTATATTTTTCAGCAAGATAAATAGCAGGTATTTGAAATATCAAAGATTTTCCGGCACCAGTTGGTGCTGTTACGAATATATCTCTATAACCACTTAATGATTTACCATTAGTATTAATAGCCAATTCTTCACATTTTCTTGCATTTTCAACTTGTTCAACCATATCAGACATTATTTGGGTTTGATTTATTTTTATTAATTTATTATTTAAATTAGGATTTTCATAAAAATCTAAATCTTTAAAATTTTGAAAGTTTGGAACCTTTAAAATATTTGTAGCAATAAATTCAAACTCTTTAGTTAACTCTTTTCTAGTACCATATTTTTCATATTTAGTTATTTTATATTTATTATCAGTATTTAAAAAAGCACAAAAATTTTTATAAAGATCAAGAACTCTACTATTATCGCCCATTAATTTAATACCAATATTTGTATAATTATTTGATATTATTTCTTGAATTTTCTCAATATACTTTTGTTCATCATTACTTATTTCATAAACTATGTGAGTTTCTAATTCAGTTTTTAAATCTTTTGGAGTATCATCAAATTTGTTTTCTATAATTACATTTATTAAATCATATTCTACATTTTTATATCTAACATAATATTTTCCTCCAATTAAATAAATTTTATTATAGATAGAGGACATTTTTTCTAAGTCATCTTTTAACTCTATACCTAAATTATCAGCATTTATAAATTGATTAAGTAACTCTACATTTTGAAAAAAACAAGGATATATTTCTGGATAAATATTATTATAAACAATTTTTAATTTTATATTAAATGCCGTTAACAAATTATTTAATATTGCTCCACCATCACTTTGACAAAGATACGAAAATTCATCATATACTATATATTTACTATTAGTCATTGTTGTAATATTTTTTATTAAACATTGATAATATTCATTATCAAATTTTAAAATATTAAATTTATCATCAATATTGCTATCAATAAGAGGTAACAATGGCATTTGTTCAATTTCTTCGGCTTTAAACCCCTTTAAAACTATTAATTCCATACTTCACCTTTCTTTTAATATCATATTTTCTATTCATATGCATTAAATTATTATCATCATTCAATTCTTAATTAACTAACCAATATTTAAAAATAAAATTTTTAACATTTTACTATAAATGTCTACTTTAATACAACATATTCAGCTATAATTCTCGGTATAGTAATACTTTCTCCAAATATTGATTCATAAGTTTCTAACCCATCTAATTGACCATATATTGTCAAAATATCTTCTTCTAAAATTCTACCCTCAAAATAAGTAATTGGTATATATGCTAACATAGTATCATCATAATAACCATACTCATCCTTAGTGACATTAATTCTAATCCAATAATATCCATCAGATTCTTGAACTTGTACTACTTCACCAGTAAAAGTGGCAAATTTTCCTTCATACTTATCTGAATTTCTAAAAATTTCTTTATAATTATATTTCTTACATTTATCTTTGTAATCATTAAAATAGTAATTTCTTCCCTCTGAAATTGTTTGTTCTATTAATTCATTTTTTTCATTATAGAATTTACTTTTTTCTTCAAAATTTTCGTAAGAAGTATTTCCTGGATCTTCTAAAACTATTTTACCTGTTAAATCTTGATTATTATAACATTCAAATTTAATATTATTTACTTGTAAATCTTTAAATTTATCATTATTAATTGCTGAAATAGCATCTCTAGCAAAAATTGCACAAGTACTCCAATTATCAGTATTTATTACATTAATATCTAAACTTAAATCATCATCTATATTTATTCTATCATCAGAATATGTCCAACTTGATGGCATATTATTTTTTATATGTTGTCTTATTTGTTCCTTACTATTTTGTAATTTTTCTTCTTTACTCTCACAACCACATAAACATATACATATCATTAAAAAAATTATAATTTTTTTCATACTTCCACTCACTTTCTCTAATTATATCATATTTTCAAGATGAATATATACATTATCTTGTATTATTGCTTTGTCTTTTTTCGCTTTATTTCTTTTAATCCAGCATATCTTGATTCCTCTATTGCAGCACTCACTATACTAACAATAAACATTTGTTGTTCATTTTCAATTTTCCTTTCTTCAATTAATAAACATATAAATGCTATAATTACTAAAATAATCATTACTATTAAAAATATAATAAGTAAATTTATATGATTAGAAAAATAAGTTAAGATTTCATCCATAAATTTTCCTTTCTTTAAATATTATATCATTTTTACGACATTTAGTGAACTTTTAAGTTTAATGTTTTTTAAAATGGGAAAATTATTACATAGGAATTAGATGATGTAATGATGACTAATAATACTCGATTAGAAGAATTAAGAGAAGAAAATGATTTAAAACAAATAGATCTTGCCAATATTTTTAAAATTGCTAAAAGCACATATTCTGAATGGGAACATAATAAAATTCCTATTCCAACGAAAAGAGTAATTCAGATAGCAAATTATTATAAAGTTAATATTGATTACTTATTAAATATATCTAATATTAGAACGACTAATGATAATATTACATCTATTAACTTAAATAAAATTGGCGATAATATTAAATATATAAGAAATACTTTGAAATTATCTCAAAATCAACTTGCCGATATGCTAAGCATAGACCAAACAACACTAAGTAAATATGAATTAGGAAAATCATTAATTCAAATTGATACTTTAATAGGATTAAGTAAATTATCAAATATTTCGATAGATTATATTATAGGTAGAACTAACAATCCAAAAATAAATAAATAAAAAAGTGAGAGTATGAAAAAAATATCATATTCTCACTTTTGCTATAAACTCATTTCAAAATCATCTTTATCTTTTTCATTATAGGATTTTTTGCTAGATTTTAAATAACTAGGT
>CANRMZ010000102.1 GCA_947631885.1 uncultured Bacilli bacterium | reverse complement strand
TTAATTATGTTATTATAAACTTTAAAATATTCATTCAACCATAAAAAAACTCATCAATTGATGAGTTATTTTATAACATATACGGCCAAAGTTGCTACTAAAGCAATGACTACTAGTACAACTAAAGCATATAGCCAAATATATTTAAGCCATTTTTTGTAATCTACATTTAAATATGTTAGACCAATTAATAACACACCACTGACTGGAGCAAATAATTGAACTAAACCATTAGTAGTTACATAAATAGCTTCTATTATTGGCAAATGATTTACTGCTATAGATCCATAGATATTTGTTAACGTGAAACTAGTATATCCAATATCCGCAGAATGGAAAATTGAAGTAACTAATGAATCAAGTATAGAAATATATGGAACATAAGTATTTGACCAATTGTACATCCATCCTGTTAATGATGTTGTAAATGGTGAAGTATAAATTATTAAGAATATAGCATATGTTAATACATAAATACCTATAGGCTTAATAAAACGTTTAATACCATCACCAACGGAGCTTAAATAGTCACTTACGCTTAATCTATTGAATAATGCTACAAAGACAGACATTACAATTAGATAAGTAACAGTTGATAGAATATCCATTGATCCAAAGGCAGCACTTGTTTTACTACTTCCTAGGATATAATAGAAAATTGGGAATTCCTTATCATTAATTAAGAATGGTGAATATTCAGTAACTAATTTATGTAAATCATTGAATACTTCTAAACCAAATATTTTGCTCCAATCAACATATGCTAAAATGACAAATAATAATGTTAAACACATAACAATTACCATTGGCCACGCAGCATGTTTGTGTTCTTCTTCATCATGTTCAATTGGCTTTAATTCATATAAATCTTCTTTTACATCATTGTTCTTTTCATTCTTAACTACTTTGCAAACACGATAAACATTATATAGAATAAATAGTACAGCGGCGATACCACCAATGATTAAACGATAAGTCATACCTATAGTTAAATCAGGGTCTGCATATGTGTTTCCCATATAATAGTTAAAGGAATTTACACTTTCAGGTCCAAACGTAGCAGCTAATTGTCCTACAAGAACGGAACCAAAAGTTATAGCAATAGTTGTAAGCTTATCAAAATTAGCATTTAATAAGACAGAAATTAAGAATGGAATAAATATAAACATACAGAATGGTGATTTAGATAATACTGATGTCAAAACAATCAATACTACCATTATCACTATTGATGATACAATAGCATGCTTCTTAACAAAAGCACCAAGTTTTTTTACTAATTCTTTGTAAGTTCCCGTTGCGGATAATAATCCATAGAACCCACCAATAGATAGCAGCAATAAAATTGTAGGCATTGGATAGTACATAGCATAGAATAATAAGTCTCTAACGTTTGTAAGTCCAATCCTTGTTAATGTATCATAAGCTGTATATGTTCCATCACTAGCAAATGAACCACTTGGAATTATCCATGTAAGACATACGCCAACAAATATTATAATTAATACCCATTTAAATACATCCGGCTTTTTTGATTTACATGTAAAAACCGCGAAGACCACTGCTAAAGCAAGAACAACAATAACTCCAACAATTGATAAAATCGTTGATAATGTACTCATTTTCTACCTCCTATAAAAATTATAGCACTGTCAACCATAAAAAAAAAGCAAAAATGCTTTTTTCATTTAATTTTCATGGTTTATTTCTTGTTTTCCTTCATAGTTGGGAATAAAATTACTTCTCGAATAGTTTCTTGTTCAGTAAATAACATAACAAGTCGATCAATACCATAGCCAATACCACCAGCAGGAGGCATACCATATTCTAGAGCTTCGATAAAGTCCATATCAATATCATTAGCTTCATCGTTTCCAAGCTCTCTTTCCTTAATTTGATCTTCAAATCTTTCAAGTTGATCAATTGGATCATTAAGTTCCGTATAAGCGTTAGCAAACTCTTTACCACCAATGAACAATTCAAAACGATCTACAAATCTTGGATCCTCAGGATTTCTCTTAGTTAAAGGCGAAATCTCTACAGGATGACCATATAAGAATGTTGGTTGAATTAATGTTTCTTCAACGTATTTTTCAAAGAATAAATTAATGATATGTCCTAAAGCTTTTTGATGTTCTTCAACCGGAATATCATGCTCTTCAGCAAGTTTTAAAGCCTTTTCTAATGTCATATCACTAGCTTTAAAATCAATACCTGTTTTTTCTTTAATAGCATCAGTCATACTTATTCTTTTCCATGGTCCGGTTAAATCAATTTCATAACCACACCAATTATACTTCATTTTATGCATTACATCCTTAGCTATTGTTGTAAACATCTTTTCCGTCAAATCCATCATACCCTCTAAGTCTGAATAAGCAAGATAAGCTTCCATTAAAGTAAATTCAGGATTATGTTTTGGATCCATTCCTTCATTTCTAAATACTCTACCTATTTCATAAACAGCTTCCATACCACCCACTAAAAGTCTTTTTAAAGGTAGTTCTAGAGCTATTCTTAAATACATATCCATATCTTGAGTATTATGATGAGTAATAAATGGTCTTGCAGATGCTCCGGTTAACAAGGTAGCTAATATTGGTGTTTCAACCTCGGTAAATCCTTGATTATCCATAAAGTTTTGAATGCATCTAATTATCTTAGGTCTAATCATAGCTACGTTACGTGAATCATCATTCATAATTAAATCAACATAACGACGACGATATCTTTCTTCAACATCAGTAAGACCATGATACTTTTCAGGAAGTGGTCTTAAAGCTTTAACTAAATGAGTATATTTTAAGCACTTAATTGTAACTTCGCCAGTTTGGGTTTTCATAATCTTACCATGAACACCAACTATATCCCCGACATCAGCAGTCTTAAATAAATTGTAAGTATCTTCCCCTACATCATTTATAGAAATATAAACTTGAATATTACCCGTTTTATCTTTAATCGTAAAGAATGATGCTTTGCCCATCCTACGAATAAACATAATACGACCTGCTACGGTAGCAGTGTCAGTCATATTTTCAAACTCATCATGACTAACATTTTCATATTTGTCTTTGATAGCTTGAGCATAACCATCACGTTCAAATCTTTGACCAAATGGGTCTAGACCAAGTTCGCGTAATTTCTCCGCCTTTTCTCTTCTAACTTGTTCTTGTTCTGTAAATTCTCTCACTTCAAATCACCTGGTCTTATTTTAACATAAAAAAAAGCTATTAGGAAGCCTAATAGCTTATATTTTTGATAAATTATATTTTATAAAGTTTAGTTTTCTTGTTTGCTACAACATATGCACCCGCAGCTAAAGCTAAACCACCAAGAATAATTTCATAAGGGATTGTAGCTCCAGTATTAGGGTTTGGTTTGTTAAATGTAGCAGATGCTTCACCTAACATATACTTAATAGTACAGTCAGAATCTTTAGCATTCTTATCAACTAATACAGAAATTGTACCAACTTGAATCTTTCCTGTACCTGCTTGAGCATCACTAGCAAATGTACATACAGCACCAGCACCTACACTTCCATCAGAAGTAGCAGTATAATCGCCATAATCTTCACAAACGAAGTCTTTAATAGCAGGTCCAAATTCAAATTCAAATTTAAAGCTGTTATCTGTAAATGTTTCTCCAGGATCACCAGTTAACTCAACATAAATAGGGAAAACCTTGACTAATCCTTGATCGTCTTCAGATTCAGACGTTGGATCATTTGGAATGCTAGGAACAACTTTAACCTCTGCTAATACAGATAGAGGTGTTAATAACATTAATCCTAATACTAAAAGGCTGACCATTACTTTCTTCATAAACTACACACACTCTCCTTCTCATTTATTATGCTTTAATTATATCATAAAATTCATAAAAGAAAACATATTTTGTCAATTTTTCTTTTTTTTACATTTTTTGAACATTTTTATTGTAAACTATGCTATCATATTATTATGAAAAGGTGGTAAAAAATGCGGATACTTATCAAAGCAAAAGATGACAAATTATTATTTGCTAATCGTAAACGTCTTAATAATGATGATAAAAACATTATTAATACCAACCTTATATCTAATGATGAAATATTCTTTACAGATGACTATGTAAAAGATAATCAACTAGTTGTAACATCTTTTCTAAACGCTTTGATTAAAAACTATAATTCTACTACCCTATCTTTTCAATCTATGGATGTTGCAGAAGTATTTATAAATATCATAAATAAACTTAAGGGGATCAAAAATATTTATTTTGAATCTGATGAAGTATTATCTTATAATTTATGTGAGAAATTAACTAAATGTAATGCTATTAAATTTGTTAGTGCTAA
>CANRMZ010000101.1 GCA_947631885.1 uncultured Bacilli bacterium | reverse complement strand
AACATCTTTATCTGGATCAACAGTACCAGGAGCGGTATAGTTAATTACTAATCCTTCAGATGCATTATCTTTAAAGTTACGATAAGCAGCCTTTATAACAAATGTGTATTTTTGACCAGGTTCAACACTTTGCGTGTAACTTGTATTAGAATACCATCCTAGGTCAGTTAAAGTTCCATTTGAGCTTCTTAAATAAACTTGATAGCCTAAGCCTCCGAATAACGTATCATTTTCGGAAAGCCTTTTCTCATAGAAGGTTTTTGCCCATCTACCATAATATTCATTATATTGCTTTTGCAAATAAGTAGAATCAATAGCTTTAGGAGTTGATATTGGATCCCATGACAATGTAACTTTACCTGATGATGATCTAGCATTTCCATTAGCTGGAGCTTCTAAGCCTGCATATTTAATTGAAGTTTCAGTTGGCTCTGTTCCTTCTTTGAAAAGAGCAGTAACGCGTTGATCTTTAGGTGTGTAAGCAGATGCTAATTGAAGAGGCATTGTATTTTTTTCAACCTCTACCGATACCACGCCACTGGGTTTAGAAAACTTTTTATTGGTTGAGTAAATTTGAGAAGCTAAAGTAGACATTACACGTCTTTTAAGCGTCCAAGAAGGATTTAAATCAACGTGATGTTCTGATGTTATAGTATCATAACCATACCAAAAGGCTATAGAATACTCAGGATCATAAGTGATATACCAGTTATCTGGAGTAGTACCATCAGGAACCCCTAAAGCAATTTGATCTTCAAGTCTAAGTGATGTTGTACCGGTTTTACCAGCAATCTCTGTACCACTTACAGCAACAGGAGCAAGACCATCAATACCAATATTATCAACACTGACCATATCTATTAACATTGAAGTCATCATATAACAAGTTTCAGCACTTAATACTCTTTTCTTTTCAGGTTTGTATTCATATGTTGAACCATCATCGTATTCTATTTTAGTTATAGCATAAGGCTCAATATAGTTGCCTCCTCGAGCAAACATACCATATACAGCAGACATTTCTAGAGGCGTAACACCTGTGAAACCACCAATTGCGGCAGATTCATATAAAGTATCGCCATAATCAATTCCGACACTATTAAGTAAATTAGGGATAAGGGTTTCATCTTTAGCCATTACTTTTTGAAATACTTGTAATGCTGGAATATTTAATGATTGAGATAAAGCATATCTTATCGTAATCATTCCTGCATAATCATGATTCGCATTTTGAATTGATGTACCATTAGAATAGGAATAAGGTTCATCAAGAATATAATCCCCAGGCGAACCATTTAAATATTCCAAATATGGAGCATAATCCATGATTGGTTTAATAGATGATCCTGGTTGTCTATGAATCTCCGTAGCTCTCTTATTTCCACCAGCCATATAATTTCTTCCCGCGGAAAGGGCAACTACTGCACCATTTTCGACAGATGTTACAACAATAGCTTCTTGGTCAATATTATCGTTATCTTCAGTAGCATATTCTTTCCAAACTTTACTATTTTCTACATCGTTTAGAACATCTTGTTTATCCTTTTCAATAGTAGTCCATATTTTCATTGGTGTTTGAAATGGATTTTTACCGGTTTTTTCAACAACTTCAGATCTAATATAATCTATAACATCTTGAGATTCATTTGATTCACTATTTTTACTACTATTACCATCACTAAGTAAAGATTCTATAGGAATTTCAAGAACTGCATCCATTTCTTCTTGAGTAATATATCCGTGATTAACCATTAGTTTTAATACGGTTTTTTGTCTTGTCCTACATCTTTCAGGATATAAGTATGGATTTAACCATGCAGCATTTTGATATAAACCCGCTAAGATAGAAGCTTCGGCTAAATTAACTTCACTAATTGATTTACCAAAATAATATTGACTAGCAGTTTCAACACCATAGATTCCAGAGGTATTAATATTATTATCATTACCAAGCCATAGGGAATTTACATAAAATTCCATTATCTCTTCTTTAGTATAGGCAGTTTCTATTTTAAATACAGCCATGTAGATATCGGTAAATTTTCTAATAATACCCGGTAAACCATCTGTTACTTTTCCATCTGTATAATTATTTTTTACAAGTTGCATGGTAAGAGTTGAAGCTCCACCAGCTTGATCACCACCAAGTACTTGGCCAACTGAGGCTTTTAAGAAACGGGCTAAGTCAATACCATTATGTTGGAAGAACCGACTATCTTCAGTAGCAAGTAAGGCATCAATATAAACTTGTGGAAGATCACTATAAGATACTAATTGGCGATTTTCTTGGCCAATTCTTACCATTTCAGTGCCATCAGCCCAATATATTATAGTTGATTCTTTAGAATATAAAGCGTCTTTATCAAAGTTTGGAGCGCTAATAATAATATATAAAGCAAATAATAAGCAAGCACTAGTAATAAAGATTAAAACTACCAAGATGCAAGTCCAAATGCACTGACCAACGCCTCTTTCTCTTATTTTATTTTTAGCTTTTTCTTTTAGATTTTTTAACTTCTTCATATCACTCAATCTCCTTTATTAAAGTATCGACTCCTGGGATGTAATCAACACCCTTTAAATAGTTATATGTAAGCTTTATACCATTTTCTTTAATATATTCATAAGGAATACTTTTTCTTTGCTCTTTTTGTATAAATTCTAATAGTCTTTTACCAGATAAAATATAGCATTCATTATTAATCATTATTAGTAAAAAAATAATACCCCCATGATTTAATATTCTTTCAATATGTTTTAATTGATGCTCAGCAATATTTGCTAAAGGTAAGTAAGGTTTATTAGTATTTTTGGCATCAAATTCAATATAGTAACCTTTATATATTCCGTTATAATCTAGTGTTGAAGGACTTTTATAATAAGCTTCTGTTATTTTACTCTTGTTATAATCACATTTAACTACCCCGATAGGTGTAGGCTTTTTATAAATTATAGCTACATCTTTTTCAATATATGCATCATTAGCCATATTTATAAGACTTTCAAGTTCCATTCCTCGGTTACCATAGCTTACGGGCTTATTATATGTTTTCCTAATATTATTAGGGTAATTCATTATTTATAATCACCATACAAAATTATACCAAAAAAAGGCAAAATATTAAATGATAAATTAATAAAAATATTTTGTCTTATTATGTCGAAAGTATTGCTTAATAATTTTGAATAAACTAATATTAAGAAAGGTGATATATTTTGAGGATAGATTATATAATAAATAAGCTACTATATAAGGTCGATGAATGCATTTTTTTGCTCGATTATCAGGCCCTTACCAAACTTGACAAGTAAAGTGTATATTTGCTATAATTTTCTTTGTTAGAAGGTGCTAATGATGTATAATGATAAGATTTATTTAACTCCTCAAGAAATTTTAGAACATGATTTTAAAATTGATGCAAGAGGTTATCGTCCTCAAGAAGTAGATAAATATTTAGATATGATAATCCGTGATTACACTGAATATAATAACATTATTAGAGATTTAGAAAAACAAGTTAAAGATTTAACGGAAGATAGTTATACATTAAAGCAAGAAATTAGAAGATTACAAGAAGCATTAGATCAAGCAGAAAGTGAGGCTGCTGCTAGCCCTAAAGCTGTTACTAATGTTGATTTACTACGTAGAATTAGCCAACTAGAGAAAGTTGTATTTGGTAAAAATAACGAATAATATCTAGACAAACGCTGCAACTCTTTGTTGTAGAGGAAAGTCCATGCTCACACATTCTGCGATGAATGTAACGATCGTGCCTAAGGAAAAAAAACTTAGGGTAGCTTATGCTAACGGCTCTGAACATTTCTGAAAATGAAATAAGTAAGTATAAAAGTGCCAAAGAGACGAGCCTTTTAGAAATAAAAGGAGTGGAACGCGGTAAACCCCACGAGTGAGAAACCCAAATTTTGGTAGGGGAACTGGTTAAGAGAAATTTGAACTTAAGACCGGATGCTTTATAGCATAGATAAATGTTTGTCGCTCGAAAGAGTACAGAACATGGCTTACAAGATATTATTTATTTTTTTATAAGGAAGTGAATTTTCTTGGAAGAAATTGGTAATTTATTTGCAACTACAAGAGAAGCCGCGGGCATTTCACTTAAAGAAGTAAGTGAAGATCTTACAATTGAAGAAGCCATTCTTGAAAATATTGAAGATGGTCGAACAGGGGCTTTTCCTGATGTATTCGAGCTTAAAAAATTTGTTTATAACTATGCAAAATATTTAGGTTTAGATGCCGAAAAGATAATTGAAGAATTTAATGAATATATTTTTGAAGTTACATCAAAGATTCCTGTTAAAGAAATTGAAAAGCAAGTAAGTGAGATAAAGAAAAGCGAAGAAGAAGCAAAAGAGCAAAAAGTAATAAGTCCATAT
>CANRMZ010000100.1 GCA_947631885.1 uncultured Bacilli bacterium | reverse complement strand
AGGATTTTGTTCGTTTGATTCTCCCATTAGAATGGCAGATGCTGCAGCTATTTCATCAACTAATGCAACTTGAGACTTTGAAGGATTTCCAAAAAGATCTTGAGAGTCTTTTTCCTCTAAAGCTTTTATCCCAGCTATACCAATTGACTCACTGATTGCACCTCTCCTATATGGCTTTCCCATAGTATCATTAATAATTACTGCAATGTCAACGCCAAGCATTTTCTTGATTGCTAATCTTATTTTTTGAGCACTGTCATCAGGATTTTTTGGAAGAAGAGTTACTAATCTATTTTTTTTATCTGATCTTGAAAATTATTTATTTTGCCATTATTAAAATAGGCCACTTTGACTTCACTATTAGTATAAAACGCTATTACCAATTTTTGTTCTAAATTGTTTTCTTGCTCTTCAGAAAGGATAGGTCTTTTAATTTTAGAGCGTTCTTTTAAAAGCTCTTTAACCACCTTATTACCAGAAATGACACTATCAAAAGGACGCCATTTGATAATTCCTCGCTCATCATTCAGCATTATGACCACCAACTTTTTTGTTACGTTCAATAGCTGTGGAATCCTCTAAAAGAGCGGAAGCTTTAAGCAAACTGTTTTTACCATAACGAGCTTTAATTCCATCTATGGCTTCATTTATATTTTCGTCTTTAATTATATTTTCGCTTTTTTCAAATAAATTTAATTGAATACCCATTTTAGAAACAATTCCTTGACAAGATATCGAAACCTTACGAATGGGTAAAAATTCATAAAATCTTTCAAACATTATATGACAGATATTACGAATTTCTTTTTCATTATCAGTAGGAGCCTCGAGTTTAGCACTATGATAAAAGCCACCACCGATATTTTTAGAATAGCCAATGCCAAAGCCTATACCTGTACATTGCTTATGATTTTTTCTTAACCTTGCGCATAAAACATCCACCATTTCATCAACAATTAGTAAGACATTACTTTCGTCATAATCTTTGAATAATACTTGGGAATGGGAATAAGATTGATCTTTTCTAACGGCTTTAAAATCAGAAATAATCGAGTTATCTATCCCATTAGCATGAAGCCATAATTCTTTGCCCATAATGCCAAATTTATCTTTTAATTTTCCTGGATCATAGCAGGCCAAATCTTTAATAGAATATATACCCATAGTATTAAGATTTTTTTCCATTCTTTTACCAATGCCCCACATTTTACTAAGGGGAGTAATACTCCAAAGTTTAGTTTCTACATCATCATATGTCCATTTGCTTATACAATTTGGCATATGTTTAGCTTCAATATCCATAGAAACTTTAGCTAAAAGCATATTAGGGCCAATACCTGCGGTGGCAGTAAGACCGGTTTTTTCCTTAACTTTATTAAGAATATCTAAAGCTAATTCATAATCAGTTTTATTATATAATTTTAGATAATGGGTTACATCTAAAAAACATTCATCAATAGAGTAGATATGTAAGTCTTCGGCTGCTACATAATCTAAATAAACATTTATGACCTCTTTACTTTTACTGGTATATAAATTCATATGAGGAGATACGATGTTATATTTAATTTTTTTATCTATTTCAAATAGCCTGCCTCGGGAAGGAACTCCTTGGGCTTTTAAGAAAGGAGTTACCGCTAAAGTGATGGCACCTTGACCTTGATTAGGATTAGCTACTACCAAGGGATAGGAAAAAGGATCAACACCTAAACGTAAGCATTCACATGAAGCAAAAAAACTTTTAAGATCAATGCATATAATGTTTCTATTTATCCTTTCCATAAAACCTCCATATAGCAAACAAACGTTCTAAATTAATTATAATAAATTCTTATTAAAATGCAATAATATGTTTTAAAAATTTGCTAATTTTAATAAATTGTGGTAGGATATGTCCCTAGTTAAAAGGGGTGGAAAAATATGACATTTTGTAAAGATATTTATAACATGCTATCTAGAAAATATCCAAATCATAAAATTTATCTAATATCAGATGAACATTTTTTCCATCAAAATATAATTGAATATAGTAGAAGTGAGTTTGCTGATGTAGATCAGATGAACGAACATATAATTAATGTCCATAATGAAGCAGTACAACCCGATGACATAGTTATTTTTCTTGGTGATTTTTCCTTTAGAAATGGGAAAGTTAGTAATTTATTAGCAAGACTAAATGGTCATAAATATTTAATTATTGGTAATCATGATAAATCTACAATAGTTAAGACTTATCCTACTTTAGGATTTGAAGGCGTATTCACAATGCCCGTTAGACTTGATAATGCCTATCTTTCACATGAGCCTCTTCTTCCTGGTCAAAGTAGTAATCCTACATTTAAACTTATTGAAACCGAGTTTAGAAAAACGATAGGAGCTCATAATTATCATGGTCATATTCATGAAGAAACTGATTTTGGGGACAAATATACTAATGTTACTTGTGAGGTACTAGATTATAAACCTTATTTTTTAGGCAAGACTAAAGGTGAATTTGAACAAGGTATTCCTCTTTTTATCAACAGTCCTGCATTTGGTGAAAGTGTTAGCTTTATCAGTGGCAAATATAATGTAAGTCCTATACTTTTATTAAAAGATTATGTATATACTTTTATCCTATCTTCTTTAGCAGGTTATATGGACAATTATTTTGTTCAAGGCTCAATAGGTCTTTATAAAAAGTATGGATTTATATCAGATTTTTCAGATATAGATATAACTTTCTTATACAATCCAGATGCTTCTAAAGGAAAAAATAGTAATAAAATGAAGCAAATGGTAGATCATGTTTACTATAGTATGATGCAAATAGATAATGCCAATCTTGAATTTTATAAAAGATACGTTTCACTTAGAATATTTGAGATATTACTTACGACCGATAATCCTTATTGTGTTAAATGTTATATGGACTCTAATCTAATATTTTTAGATTCTTACAGGGATAGCGATTATTCACCTCGTTCAGGTATAAGCTTGTTAGAAAGAATTATAAAGAAAGATAAAAGTATAGATACTTCAGGATATGCTTTTCCTTCTTACGAGTGTAATTTTATTAATTTTTATGGAGATTTAGCTAATTTATTATTAGAGCTTTTGTTTGAAGATTTAACTGTTAATAAAAGAAAAGTTATTATTCAAAAACTTAAATATATTTTAAAAAGTGCTCCTGTAAACTTTGATATTAAAACTTTTGAAGATGTTTTTGTAAGATTTTTCTTAAGAAATATAGCTTTATTTAATACTTTAAATCGTAATGATGAAATTCGCACAATTCAAAAGCTATATCCTAACTTTGCTGATTATTTTAGTAGCATAGAAGATTTGCCGGGTTCAAAATTAATACCTCCGATACCTTCAAATGAGGCTTTTATGGATATCTATGGCCAAATAAGTAGCATTAATCCTAAAAATGCTTTAGAAAAAACGCAAGAGATAATGGATGAATATCGTCAAAGGTAATTATTTCTTGCAAAAGTTTTTAAATAATGCTACAATGAGGGCGTAAATCGTTAAAGAAAGACCAGTAATAGAGGTTTATTTTAAAGAGAGCTAACGCTTGGTGGAAGTTAGTAAATAATAATCTATGAATCTACTTTCCAGAGGATCTAATAAATCCCGGGTATAAAACTCGTTAACATAATTAAGTTATCTAAAGGATGGCACCGCATTATTTGCTCCTTGCAATGTGTGGTGCTTTTTTATTTAAGAAAGGGTGATATTTATGATAGATATGAATTTAATTAGAGAAAACAGAGATTTAGTAAAAGAAAATATTAAAAAGAAATTTCAAGACGAAAAACTTCCTTTAGTTGATGAAGTATACGAAAAGGATATTAAGTATCGTGAAGTTAAGTCTGAAGTTGATGAACTTCGTTCGCAAAGAAATAAATTAAGTGATTCTATTGGTGCTTTAATGCGCGAAAAAAAAGTAGAGGAAGCAAACGAAGTAAAGAAACAAGTAAATGAAGTAAATACTAAGATTGCAGGTCTTGAAGTTGAAGAAGAAAGACTTGCTAAACAAATTAAAGATATTATGCTTGTTATTCCTAATATTATCGATGATAGTGTTCCTA
Source organism: uncultured Bacilli bacterium (assembly GCA_947631885.1). Classification (GTDB taxonomy): domain Bacteria; phylum Bacillota_I; class Bacilli_A; order RF39; family UBA660; genus UBA6448. The sequence goes on along the minus strand of CANRMZ010000100.1, from coordinate 448 downwards.
TTGGTAAAGATGATAGTGAAAATGTGGAAAATGAAAGATTTGGTGAACCTGTAGTTCCTGAATATGAAATACCATATCATGCTGATATCCTAAATGGTGTTGCTGGTCTTGATAAAGAAAGTGCTGGTAGAACTTCAGGTGAAGGTTTTTATTATCTAACAGGAGATATAGCTCGTCTTCATAGTGCAATGCTTACTTATGCTCGTGATTTTATGATTGATAAAGGATTTACTTACTGCGTTCCACCATTTATGATTCATGCTTCTGTTGTCGAAGGTGTTATGTCATTCCCTGAGATGGAAGCTATGATGTATAAAATCGAAGGTGAAGATTTATACTTAATTGGTACAAGTGAACACTCAATGATTGGTCGTTTCTTAGGACAAATAATTGATGAAGATAAACTTCCTATTGCTTTAACTTCATACTCTCCATGCTTTAGAAAAGA
>CANRMZ010000099.1 GCA_947631885.1 uncultured Bacilli bacterium | reverse complement strand
AAGTCCTTTCTAAATATATTTTAACATATTTCTATGTTCTTTTTATTTAGTGTGAACTTTAAAGGTATTATAATCTAATAAGACTATTATTTTTCTATTGTTTTTTTACATTAAACTAATTATTTCGCTTAAACTTTTTCCATCAAGGTCAGTACCTGATATATAATTTTTAAGCATTTCTATAATATCTTCTTCTTTTATTTTGAATTGATTATTTACTTTGATAGCTTTTAGTTTATTATTACGGATTCTTCTACGTATTGTTTCAGGGTCACACTTCAATAGTGTTGCAACTTCTTTAATACTATAATTCACTATATTATCCTCCTTTCTACCATTATATATAAAGTAGTTGCAAAAAGTTGTAACACACTTACAATGTACTCAATTTATAAATAAAAATTACACAAGTTTTATTAGCACAATACTCATGTATATCACTTTAAGACGATTTTATGCCCATTAGAGCAACTTTTATAATATCCTAATATAATTACACCAAATTATCTTTATATTAAAAAACACTACATTTAAACCTACTTTTAGACAGTGGGTAAAATATGGTAATTATATTGCTATATAACAAAACAAAAAAAAGAAGTAAAAAACTTCCTTTAATATCTTTTCCTCAATTCAAATATTATAACTGCACTACCTAATAACAACAAAGACATTCCAAATAATGATTTACTCATATTTCTAGCGTCAGTATCTGGAACAGATACCACTTCATTATTTCTAGTTGTATTATTAGTATTGGTATTATTTCCATACACTTGCTCATCAGTTCCTTTAGCAATAATAATTTCAGTATAATACTCATCATTTTTACCCAACAAAACATGAAATGGTTGAAAACTACTATTTAAAGTTTTATCTATAAGTCCATTATCCATACCATACTTTATTTCACTAACGTTATATGAGTTATCACTTTCAAAATCATTTTTCTTTACCTTAGCATTTATAGAATTTAACCTATTATTCACAGCATTTATATAATCTTCTTCACTTTCTTTTGTATCCTTAGGAACATATACAACTCTATATCCATATAATTTAGAATCCTCTAAAATATCATATGCAACATTATCATAATAAACTAATAATGTTTCTATACCATTAGAATAAGGATAAGCTGTATATTCACTAGGCACAGGAGAACCTGAATAACTAATACATTTTAAATTACTTTCGTTTTCTGGCAATTTAATATGTTCATCAAGTAATGGTGTTATATTAGGATAATCACTTTTTTTGATTTTAGTTTTATCATATAAATTTTCAAAATAATTTAATTGTTGTTTAACATATTCAATATCAACCATATACTGTTTTGGTATTTTATTTTTGAAACTCTTTACTTTTTGACCTATGCTGTCATCATAATTACTCCACTTAACATTTAATGCACATTTAGTACCAGAATAATTAGGATTACAAACATATCCAACGTGTGAATCAGGATTAAATGTTTCATGTGTAATTTCATTATCCTTTATATTAACAGTATATGTACTATAATCACTATTCCATCTTTTATTTTCATAATAATCATTATAGTACAAATTTTTATCATAAAATGTTATACCATTTACATAATTACTACGTAATTTTTCATCTATATAAGAAGGATTAACAGCATTAATGCTTATAATCCCATTATTATGTGTTTGTTTGTATCGATTACATAATTCCTCATCACTTTCTGCATTAACACCTATTGGAATCATAAACAATGATAATAACAATACTATAAAAATACTTTTCTCTTTACTTTTCATAATTACTCCTAACTAGCTTATATAAAGAAATATAAACTATTATACCTACTTTGTGACTTATGGTATATCTACTATAATTATATCTAACCCCATAGTTTTTATCAACAAATAACATCATCAAAAACTGTTATTTACACATTTAAACACAATAAAAAAAAGTAGGTATTGTATATCTACTCTTAAACTAATATCTTTTTTTCCTCTTAGGTTTTCTCTTTTTAGTTACTTCATCTAATCTAGTAGGTAGGTTTTCTTCATTGTTTTCATCTTTTAATAACTTATAAGTAGGAATATTAAACGCTTTAGCAATTCTTTCTAATCTTTCTAAACCAATATAAAATTCTCCTCTTTCTATATCTCCGATATATTTATCTGTTAAATCTACTTGTTCAGCCAAATCTTCTTGCGTAAGTTTATTCTTAAATCTATAATATCTAATATTGACTTTAACAATATCTCTTATATCTTTCCTTTCATCACTCAATGTAAAAACCACCTTCCAATATATATAATTATATATATTGGAAGGTGGTTTTTACATTGAGTGATGAAAGGAAAGATATAAGAGATATTGTTAAAGTCAATATTAGATATTATAGATTTAAGAATAAACTTACGCAAGAAGATTTGGCTGAACAAGTAGATTTAACAGATAAATATATCGGAGATATAGAAAGAGGAGAATTTTATATTGGTTTAGAAAGATTAGAAAGAATTGCTAAAGCGTTTAATATTCCTACTTATAAGTTATTAAAAGATGAAAACAATGAAGAAAACCTACCTACTAGATTAGATGAAGTAACTAAAAAGAGAAAACCTAAGAGGAAAAAAAGATATTAGTTTAAGAGTAGATATACAATACCTACTTTTTTTTATTGTGTTTAAATGTGTAAATAACAGTTTTTGATGATGTTATTTGTTGATAAAAACTATGGGGTTAGATATAATTATAGTAGATATACCATAAGTCACAAAGTAGGTATAATAGTTTATATTTCTTTATATAAGCTAGTTAGGAGTAATTATGAAAAGTAAAGAGAAAAGTATTTTTATAGTATTGTTATTATCATTGTTTATGATTCCAATAGGTGTTAATGCAGAAAGTGATGAGGAATTATGTAATCGATACAAACAAACACATAATAATGGGATTATAAGCATTAATGCTGTTAATCCTTCTTATATAGATGAAAAATTACGTAGTAATTATGTAAATGGTATAACATTTTATGATAAAAATTTGTACTATAATGATTATTATGAAAATAAAAGATGGAATAGTGATTATAGTACATATACTGTTAATATAAAGGATAATGAAATTACACATGAAACATTTAATCCTGATTCACACGTTGGATATGTTTGTAATCCTAATTATTCTGGTACTAAATGTGCATTAAATGTTAAGTGGAGTAATTATGATGACAGCATAGGTCAAAAAGTAAAGAGTTTCAAAAATAAAATACCAAAACAGTATATGGTTGATATTGAATATGTTAAACAACAATTAAATTATTTTGAAAATTTATATGATAAAACTAAAATCAAAAAAAGTGATTATCCTAATATAACACCATTACTTGATGAACATATTAAATTGCCAGAAAACGAAAGTAATTTAAAATGTATTAGTTATTCAGGTTCTCCTGTGCCTAGTGAATATACAGCTTATCCTTATTCTAATGGTATAGAAACATTATTAGTTTATTATGATAATGTTGCATATGATATTTTAGAGGATTCTAAATTATATGGATATAGAGTTGTATATGTTCCTAAGGATACAAAAGAAAGTGAAGAAGATTATATAAATGCTGTGAATAATAGGTTAAATTCTATAAATGCTAAGGTAAAGAAAAATGATTTTGAAAGTGATAACTCATATAACGTTAGTGAAATAAAGTATGGTATGGATAATGGACTTATAGATAAAACTTTAAATAGTAGTTTTCAACCATTTCATGTTTTGTTGGGTAAAAATGATGAGTATTATACTGAAATTATTATTGCTAAAGGAACTGATGAGCAAGTGTATGGAAATAATACCAATACTAATAATACAACTAGAAATAATGAAGTGGTATCTGTTCCAGATACTGACGCTAGAAATATGAGTAAATCATTATTTGGAATGTCTTTGTTGTTATTAGGTAGTGCAGTTATAATATTTGAATTGAGGAAAAGATATTAAAGGAAGTTTTTTACTTCTTTTTTTTGTTTTGTTATATAGCAATATAATTACCATATTTTACCCACTGTCTAAAAGTAGGTTTAAATGTAGTGTTTTTTAATATAAAGATAATTTGGTGTAATTATATTAGGATATTATAAAAGTTGCTCTAATGGGCATAAAATCGTCTTAAAGTGATATACATGAGTATTGTGCTAATAAAACTTGTGTAATTTTTATTTATAAATTGAGTACATTGTAAGTGTGTTACAACTTTTTGCAACTACTTTATATATAATGGTAGAAAGGAGGATAATATAGTGAATTATAGTATTAAAGAAGTTGCAACACTATTGAAGTGTGACCCTGAAACAATACGTAGAAGAATCCGTAATAATAAACTAAAAGCTATCAAAGTAAATAATCAATTCAAAATAAAAGAAGAAGATATTATAGAAATGCTTAAAAATTATATATCAGGTACTGACCTTGATGGAAAAAGTTTAAGCGAAATAATTAGTTTAATGTAAAAAAACAATAGAAAAATAATAGTCTTATTAGATTATAATACCTTTAAAGTTCACACTAAATAAAAAGAACATAGAAATATGTTAAAATATATTTAGAAAGGACTT
>CANRMZ010000098.1 GCA_947631885.1 uncultured Bacilli bacterium | reverse complement strand
AGTCATCCCCACTACTAAACCTTTATCCTTATAAATGCTGACAAGTCTTGCCTTATCTTGGGGAAGAGCTCTCGCAATAATAGCAATATCATTTGTCTTTTTGCGAATGTCTTCATCGCTTAGTTTTGCCAGTTCATCATGAGAAAGAACTAAACCTCCACTTCCCAAAATACCTAAGTCTTTGCCTATCGTCATTGCAGTATTTTTGTTATCACCCGTGATCATAACAATTTTTATCCCGGCATTTTGAATTGTTTTAACACTTTCATAAGCTTCTTTTCTGATGGTATCAGATATAACAATTAGAGAAATAAAAATTAAATTATTATCGGTTTGATTATCACTAAAGGCATTAAGTAAAACACGGTATCCTAGGGAAGTATATTTATTAACTAAAACACTTAAATATTCTTTATTTAAAAGGACTTTTTTATCACCATTTAAAGCAAGATATCTATCACATTTATTAAGAAGCATTTCCGCAGCCCCTTTATAATAAATGTTGTTACTACTTCCTTTTACTGAACTATATTTAACAGCACTATCAAAATCTTTTTTTGTAATGATTTTTTCACTACACTTACCATTTTTCATAAAGTTGATAATAGCTTTATCGGTAGCATTACCACCGATTATCTTACCATCTTCATAGACACACTCATTATTTAGTATTAAAGAATTATCAAGAAGCTGTCTAAAGTTAGGATATTTTACCAAATCATCATACTTTTTTATTTGTTTATCATCTTTGGTAATAAGCATCTCTACTTTTAAATTGCCTTCAGTAAGGGTTCCTGTTTTATCGCAAAATAGAACATTCATCGTACCACTTGTTTCGATGCCGACAAGTTTACGAACGAGGACATTATCCTTAAGCATTCTTTTCATATTGGATGAAAGAACTAAAGTAATCATCATAGGAAGGCCTTCGGGAACGGCCATGATAATAATTGTTACACATAAAGTTAAAGCATAAACAATATGACCAAGCATTACATGAAAATTAGTAACGGTAGCTAAAATATCGGCCCAAATAAAATTATTTTCGGCAAAAATTTTAATGAATAAGTACGATATAGTAGCTAAGAAAGCTCCAAGATAACCAAGCTTACTTATTTGCATAGCTAAAACGTGCAATCTTTTCTTAAGGGGACTTTCCTCATCTTTTTCTTGCATTTGAGCTGAAATATCACCCATGAATGTTTTATCACCTATCGCATTTACTTTAACTAGAGCATCGCCTTTATACACTACACTTCCACTATAAACTTTATCGTTTAACTTTTTATAAACTTCTTTACTTTCGCCAGTCATAAAACTTTCATCTAAAGTAAGTGTGCCTTTTATAATTTGACCATCTGCGGGGATTTTATCCCCGGTTGCGATTTTTAGAGTATCACCTACAACAATATCTTTAACATAGATTTCCGTAAGTTTATTATTTCGGTAAACTTTGGCTTTTAATAATTTGTTTTCTTCTTGAAGTTTTTCAAAAGCTTTATTTGAACCATACTCCGATATCGAAGATATAAAAGACGCTAAAAAGATAGCAATTAAAATGCCTATTACCTCAAAAATATCCGAAGAGTTAATTAGAAAAATAACCTTGAGAGCTAGAGCTATTAGTAAAATCTTAATAATGGGATCTCCTAAAGATTCTAGTAAGATTGAAAGAAAAGTATTTTTCTTTTTTTTAGTTATTTCATTTGTACCAAATTTACGACGAGATTCTTCTACTTCTTTATCATTTAATCCAAGGGTCATATTTCCTCCGATTAAATATATGCTAAAGAAAATAATAAATTACTTTTCTTTATTTAATAACCAATTTAATGATTTATTAGTGATTTTGGCAATTTCTATGATAAATATAGTTGGGACACTAGTTTTACCAGATTCATAAGCACTTATAACAGAATGGGTTGTATTTAATTTACTTGCTAACTTTTCTTGGGTATAATTAATTTCTTTCCTGGCTTGTCTAATTCTTTTTCCAAGTTCGATTTTATTTATTTGATTTTTTTCAAAAACACAATATTTTTCGTCAGTCAAAAAAGTTAAATAATCTATATTTACGTCAAACAAATTTGCAATTCTATTTAAGTAAAAAAGAGGAATAATATTAACGTTTAATTCCCATAGAGAATATGCTGATCTACCACACCCAAGCCTTTTTGCCATTGCGGTTTGTGTTAACTCATGTTCCTCTCTTAAATCTTTAATTCTTTTAGGATCCAAAGCTTATCACCCAAAAAGATTATTTCATAATTGCTATTTCAAGAAACATTTTGCTATTCATTACGACAAAAACATGCTATAATGATTTTGACAGTAGGTGTTAGATATGAAAAGAGTTTTTTTAATTTTATTTTTTTTAATCTGTGTAATTGTCTATACTTTTTCGCTCAGCAAAGAAACCAATGAATTTAAGCTCCAAAATGATTCCCTAGCCATTTTATTGCAGCAAGAAAACGGAACATATGAACTTTCAACAAATAATATTTGGCCTACAGAAGGCTACGAATTTAAAAAAAGTGAATGCGATAACGAAGCCGATTTAGTGTGGCAAGATAATGCTCTTGTGTTAAATACGATTTCATCAAACAGATGCAAACTTTATTTTGACATCAAAAAAGATGAGCCTCTTACTATAACAAGTGCCAATGTTTCAATTGACTATGATCCATGTCCTACTATAATTTATATTGACGATGTAGAATTTAATAAAAAGGTTGCAATCGATAAATATATTGTTGTCTTTAAAAACGATAATTATAGTGATACTTTTACATATGAATTTAATAATATAGGGAATGAATACAGTTTGTATGTACAACAAAATAAAGAAGGTACCACTAATTGTTTGGATGGTATTATATTTAAAAATGCGAGATATACTCTACATGCAATTAGTAGCGATGGAGAAACATCGAACTATTTTGAAGACGCTTCAAAAGTTGGAAAAGTTACAGGTACAGCAAAATATTGTTATAGGGCATATACATGTGCCACCTAAGCGAAAGCGTAATCATGTAAATCTAAGGAATCTTAATAATAGATTATATAATTATCATTGGCTTATCTTACAAAAAAGTTCTCTTTCATTAGAGAACTTTTTATAATTTCTTACAAGCTTTTTTAAAGTCTTTAAATGCTTGTTCATCATCTAAATCCGAATCAAGTAATTCTTCAAATAAAGCCTTTTGTTTACGGGAAAGTTTAGTTGGTGTAATAATATTTATAACAACATACATATTACCTCTTACTAAACTATTTGGTGATTTAATACCTTTACCACGTAATTTAATCTTTTCATAGTTTTGGGTTCCTGGTTTAATTTCAATAGTTTCTATACCATTTAAAGTTGGTACGTCAATCTTGCATCCTAAAGCAGCTTGAGCTACATTAATAGGATATTCCATATAGATATCGTTATCTTGTCTTTCATATAATGGGTGATCCATGATGTCAAAATCAACAATTAAGTCACCAGGCTCGGCACCATTTCGACCAGCTTCGCCTTTTTTAGCTAAGCGAAGTTGGAATCCGGAATCAACACCTTCAGGTATTTTGATAGTCATAGATTTTCTTTTAGAGACAATACCACTACCATTACAATCTGGACAAATTTCACTAAATGATGTACCTGTTCCTCGGCAGTCAGGGCAAGTCTTTTGGGTTTGCATCATGCCAAATAAAGATTGAACTCTTTCTAGAACAACGCCACGACCACCACAAGTTGAACATGTTCTTTCGTTAAAGCCACCTTTACCATTACATCTAGGACAAGTATCATCCAAAGTTATATCTATTTTCTTATCACAACCAAAGGCTGCTTCTTCAAAGGTTAGACGCACAACAATTCTAACATCAGATCCTCTTCGGGCACCCCTGCTGCTACTTCTTCTTGAGCCAAAGCCCGAAAATCCACCACCAAAGACATCTCGTAAAATAGAATCTAAATCAATATCACTGAAGTCAAAACCACCAAAGCCGGCACCTCCGCCAGCTCCAGCTCCACCATTTTCAAATGCCGCAGAGCCAAATTGGTCATAAGTTTTACGTTTGTTAGGATCAGATAAGACAGCGTATGCCTCACCTATTTCCTTAAACTTTTCGGCTGCTCCAGGTTCTTTATTTACATCGGGATGATATTGTTTAGCCAGTTTTCTGAAAGCTCTTTTAATATCTTCATCCGAAGCATTTTTATTAACACCTAAAGTTTCATAATAATCTTTACTCATATAAACGCCTCAATTCATCTACTCTTTGTTCAAGGACTTTAAAGATATCATCATAAATATCACTCTTTGTCATATCAACACCTGCTACCTTTAATGAATCACAAGGGCTCTTTGTACAGCCAAGCTTTAAGAATTTCAAATAGTTTTCTAAAGCACCTTTTTTACCTGCGATAATATCCATTGCAATCTTCATGGCTGCCGCATAGCCTGTAGCATATTGATATACATAGAAATTATAGTAAAAATGTGGAATTCTAAAACATTCATATTTTATTGCATCATCTACTATAACATCATCGCCAAAATACTTTTGATTTAATTTATAATATGTATTTGTTAAAACATTTTTAG
>CANRMZ010000097.1 GCA_947631885.1 uncultured Bacilli bacterium | reverse complement strand
AACTGATGATGATAATTTATTTGAATTAATAGAGAATCATTTAGAAAAAGAAGAGTTAAAAGCAGTTTTAGTAGATGAAGTTCAATTTTTGAAAAAAGAACAAATTGATGAATTAATGCAAGTTGTTGTAAAAGATGATATTGCGGTAATGTGCTATGGACTTAGAACGGATTTTCAAATGAAAGGATTCCCAGGAGCTTCAAGACTTTTGGAAATCGCCGATGATATTGAAGAAATAAAAACGATATGTCGCTGTGGCAAAAAAGCAACTTTAAACATGCGTTTTGTGGATGGCAAACCAACTTTTTCAGGAAGCCAAGTTGTAATTGATAATGGTAAAGATAATGTAACTTATGAATCAGTATGTGGTGAGTGTTATTTAAAGAAGAAAAATAATGCCAAGAAATAAGGAGGTAATCATGAAAGACAAAAAAGAAAGTCAAACTTTGATTGAAAAAATATATGACTATACTCTTGAAGATATAATGGGGGATCGTTTTGGACGATATGCGAAAAGTATTATTCAAGATCGGGCTTTACCAGATGTTCGTGATGGTTTAAAGCCTGTTCAAAGAAGAATATTATATACTATGTGGGAAGACCATAATACTTTTGATAAACCATATCGTAAATGTGCTAAAGCGGTTGGTGATGTCATGGGTAAATATCACCCTCATGGTGATTCATCTATCTATGGCGCCATGATTAATATGTCTCAACCTTGGAGTATGCGTGAGATTTTTATTGATATCCATGGTAATAATGGTTCCATTGATGGAGATCCTCCCGCTGCTTATCGTTATACCGAAACAAGGCTTACGAAAATAGCTCAAGTAATGCTTAAGGATATTAATCGTAATGCTGTAGAAATGGCTTTAAACTATAGTGATGAATATTTAGAACCTACGGTTTTACCTGCGAATTTCCCTAATTTACTTGTGAATGGTTCAACTGGTATATCGGCTGGATACGCTACCAATATTCCTCCTCATAATTTGGGCGAGGTTATTGATGCCACAATTCATCGCATTAATAATCCTGGTTGTCGTCTTGATACGATTTTAGAAATTGTTAAAGGACCTGATTTTCCAACTGGAGGAATTGTCGAAGGTAAAGAGGGCTTAAGGCAAGCCTATGAAACCGGAAAAGGAAGAGTAGTAGTTAAAGCTACTACTAAAATAGTTAAAGAAAAAGGAACTCATCAAATCGTTATTGAGGATATTCCTTATGGTGTTTTAAAGGAAGGTCTTCGTAAGAAAATTGAAGAGATAAAAATTGATAAAAAAGTCGAGGGTATCGTTGATGTATGGGATGAATCTGATAAAGATCATATGGCCAGAATGACAATTGATCTTAAGAAAGATGCCAATGCGGAACTTATCCTTAACTATTTACTTAAGAACACCGACTTACAAATAGGGTATAACTTTAATGTTGTGGCTATTGTAAACCATAGACCAAAACAATTAGGCTTACTAGCTATTTTAGATGCTTTTATAGCTCATCAAAAAGAAGTTATTTTAAGAAGAACTACTTTTGATTTAGAGCATGCCAAAGCAAGACTTCATATTGTCGAAGGCCTTTTGAAAGCCGTTGATATCCTTGATGAAGTAATCAAAGTAATTAGATCTTCAAGCGATAAACAAGACTCTATTAATAACCTAGTTAGTATGTTTGCCTTTACGGAAGAACAAGCTACCGCAATAGTTATGATGCGTCTTTATACTTTATCAAATACGGATGTTGATGCTCTTTTAAGTGAACAAAATGATTTAAACCGTATGATTGATTTCTTAAATATTGTTTTAAATGATGAAGAAATACTTAAGAAGCAAATGAAACAAGATCTTATGGAAGTTAAAAAAGAATTTGTAAGTCCAAGAAGAACCCAAATAAATGATGAAATAACCGAAATTAAGCTTGATATGAAAGCTATGATACCTAAAGAAAGAGCATATGTCATACTTACTAATGAAGGCTATTTAAAAAGAGTATCTCCTAAAGCATTCGCGGCTACTTCAATTGAACAAATGACAATGAAACCTGGTGATTTTGTTACTAATGTTTATGATGTTAGTACTTTAGATAATTTAGTATTATTTACTAATTTAGGTAATTATTTATTCTTACCAGTTCATATTATTCCGGAACTTAAGATGAAAGAACTTGGTAAACACATAAGTAATATTATTGCCATTACTACTGATGAAAAAGTCATATCATCAACAATATTTAAAAAAGATCGTAGTAAGCTTGTATTAACTACCAAACTTGGTATGATTAAACAAATACTAGTTTCTGATTTAGAGGTTCAAAGATATACTAAACCTATTATGGCTATGAAACTTAAAGATGGTGATGAGCTTGTATCTGTTGTACCAAGCGGAAGTGAAACAGTTATCGTTACGCATAATGGTTACTATCTAAGATATAAAATCGATGAGATTTCTTTACTTGGACCTAAGGCATCTGGTATTAAAGCTATTAATCTAAAAGATGATTATGTTATAGCTTCGGATCAAATAAATGAGACAAGTGAATATCTAAATGTTGTTACTAACTATAATACAGGTAAGAGATTAAAACTAGATGATTTAGTAACCTTGTCAAGAGCTAAAAAGGGTAATATGCTCTTTAAGAAAGCTAAGACTAAAGAGTATCATATTGCTTTTGGCTTTGTAAGTAGTTCAAGAACCATTAATCTTATGAAATGTGATAGTGAAATTACCGAAATAAAGAATAGTGATATTCCAATTATGGATATTTCTTCCGTAGGTAGTCAATTAAATAAATATAAGATTGATGATTTTAAACCTAAAAATAGTATTGTAACTATGGAAGAAAAAGATTCAAAAGAAGAAAGTGAAGATTCAGAACAAGAACAATTATCATTTGAAAACTTTATAAATAATTTTAAAATATAGTTCATATAATTTATTGGTGAAGACAAATGGCTTTAAAAGATGATTTTAAAGAATTTATAAGAGTAAATCCCACATTTGCATCATATGTTAATTCCGGAGAAATGACTTGGCAAAAGTTTTATGAAATGTATGATTTATATGGACCCGATAATGAAGTATGGAATAAATATAAAAGTGTTAAGACAGAAAGAGAAACTACTAAGATAAATGATTTATTAAAAAACATTGATATGGACTCGATAAAAGAACATATTTCCTCCGCTCAAAAAGCTTTAGATTTAGTACAAGAATTAACTAGTAAAGGCGCTCCGGCTGCTAGCACAGTAGTAGACTCGCCAAGACCTTTAAATAAATTTTTCGAGGACTAATGGAAAAGATAATAAGTAAAGAATTCATAGAAAATGAAAAACTTTTAAATAGACTTATGGAAAATTCTTATTATATTAAATATTTAAATAGGAATCCAATTTATTTTAAAGCGTTTAAAAAAGACATGGAAGTTATATATAAAGAAAGACCTACAGATAAGCTAAATAATATGCTTGATGGCGTTGACATGATTTCTTCGATTATTGATACGATGAAATAGATTTTATGTTGAAAAAATATTTAATGTATGTTAATATGAATAATAGAGGTGAGTCTAGATGAGGAATACTAAGGGTTTTACGCTAGTTGAACTTTTAGCAGTTATAGTTATCCTTGCTGTTGTTATGACTATAGCAGTATCTATGGTTGGACCACTAATGACAAGAGCTAGAAAAGGTGCCCTTGGTGAAGAAGGACTTAGTTTAATAGATAAAGCAAAAGATGCATATCAACTTGAACAAATGAAACCATCCGGAGCTGTAAAATCTACAAGTTCTGTATGTTTCTCATTGGCATGGCTTTATAATAATGATTATTTTGAAAAGGGTGCTGATAATGGTTATACAGGATCAGTTTTAGTTAAATACGAAAATAAAAGGTACACATATACTTTCTGGATATCAAATGGCGTTTATACTTTTGAAAATATGAGTCAACAAGGTTATGATTATGAACAAGCTCAAGATGGAGCTACTGCATCTGAAACATGTGGCGATCAAAAAGGTATAGTCTTATGTTCTTCTACAGGCAAAGAAACCGGAAAGTGTGAGGCGGTAAGTTAATTAAGTGATAGAAATATCGCTTTTTTTATGGTAAAATTTAAGCGTAGTAAGGATGTATAATTATGATAATTGGTTCACACGTAAACTATGGAAGTGAGGCTCTACTTGGCTGTGTTAAACAAACATTAAGTTATAATGGTAATGCCTTTATGTTTTATACCGGAGCTCCTCAAAATTCCATTCGAAAAAAAATAGATGAAGAGAATGCTAAAAAAGCTCAAGAGCTTTTAAAAGAAAATAATATACCTATGACAAATATAATATGTCATGCCCCTTATATTATTAATCTTGCCAATAAAGCTAAACCTGAAGCATGGGATTTTGCCGTTAACTTTTTGAAAGAAGAATTACATCGTTGTGAGCTTTTAGGAGTTTCCTATATTGTTCTTCATCCTGGAAGTTGTGTAAAAGAAGTAAGAGAGGATGCATTACAAAATATCTGTGATGGCTTAAATGAAGTTATTGATAATGATACTAAAGTCATGATTTTATTAGAAACCATGGCCGGAAAAGGTACAGAATGTGGTATTAATATATCAGAGCTTAAACGAATATTAAATGGAGTTATCTTTAAAAATAAGATAGGAGTATGTCTTGATACTTGCCATTTAAATGATTCGGGTATAGATATTTCTTCTTTTGAT
>CANRMZ010000096.1 GCA_947631885.1 uncultured Bacilli bacterium | reverse complement strand
AAACATAAAAAGGCATTGCCAAAATCACCATGAATTATTTGTAATACCATACAAAGTAATACTAAGGATCTAAGGATTAAGAATACTAATAAAGAGCTTTTCTTAGTTTCTTTATAAGTATCTTTAATCATTTTAACTAAAGTATATCTTTTACCCATAGCACACCTTTATTTTTCGCTCGTTACATCAAAGCCTATGTCAGAAAGTCTTTCTTTAACTTCATTTAAATCAAGATTTTCATCGGCTTTAATCACTACTTCTTTAGTTTCATGATTTGCATCAACTTCTTGAATACCATCTATAGTTTTTAGAACATTTTTAATGCGGTTTTCACAACCTTCACAATGCATACCTTCCACTTTTAAAACTACTTCCATTTTTAACCTCCTAGATTTAATATCTGAATTTATTATAGCATATTATTTTACAACAATAGTTATAAAATACAAAAAACAGACTGCCTATCAAACAATCTGCTTAATGGTGGATAATACCTGAACTACACTCCATATTTGATAGATATAAAATGTAACCCTATCAAGATTCCACATATACGTATATTACTTAATAGCTTGATATAGTAATAAAACTAGAAGTGTCAATCGTAAGTATTATAGTTGAAGAACTATAATACCCATATACCACTACTTAGCAACTAACCACTCACAAGGCAACGGCCCTATGAAGTTGTAATAACTTTCTAAGATCTCTCTCAGCAGCTATTACAACTAGTCTTCTTATTACCCTACTAAGCACTTTAATTGTAACATCTGATATTTTAAATTGCAAGATGCTTTTTCTTTTTTTGTTGGAAATTGTCGGTTATACTCTGATATTTATTAATATCTATGTACACTTTTGTAAATTAAACAATTATATAATTACAATACGGAAATAATTTCTTACCACTTAAAACAAAATTTTCATTACCTATTAAAGTTAAAAATCTATCAATATAATCATTATATGAAATAACGATATAAATCGTAAGACTTACATTAATACTTAAAGCTTTATATATTTCTTCTGCTCTTTTAACTAGATAATTATTAATTTTTTCATGATTTTTACTGGTTAACAAAACAAAACTACCTTGCTCTAAAGCTAAATCATTAATTATCTTTAAAGTTGTATATAAATTGCCATCAGTAATAATGGTATTACCTATAATCGGAGACGTTAAATAAGAAGAAGTATTAGACTCTTGTAAAAAGGCTAATATCTCTTCTTTAGAAAAATCATCTTCATCTTTTAATTTTTCAATATCATCTAAAACGAGATATTGTATTAATTTATTAAAAACGGGATTATTCATGGGTCATCTCCTGTTTAATCAGTGAAATATAATAACATAAAATCTATTTTTGGACAATTATTAGTTTTCTTTTTCTAATACATCCTCCCCAGCATTTAAACGATCTACAACATTATATTTAAGTATTTCTGTTTCATCTAGTTTATCTTTACTATAAGTTTTATTAGCTTCTTTAATAGCATTTTCTAAGGAATACTTATCATATTCTTCGGTAAAATAGTTATCATTAATCATTATCAAAGGATTATATACCTTTTCAGTTATTTTTAAGTAATCTAAAACCTTTTTATACAGATCATTATCACTTGTTATATCATGATAAACCACTTTATATTTACCATCTATTTCTGCTAAGGTATTTTTTACTTCATCTTTTACATCAGTATTTTTAACATAAAAAACATGAACATAGGTATCTCTTGAAATATTTTTATTTTCTTCAGGACTTTTTATAACTATCGCTACTATTACACAGATAATAGGGATAAGGAGTACTAAAACCCCAATAATTAATTTTTTATCAAAGCTTTCTTTACTAGTTTTTTTCATTTCTCTTACTCCTATAATTACTAATATATTTATAAACTTCCATAACTACTAAAATAGTAAGTGAATAAATAAATAATACCATTAAATGGCTAAAGGGAATACTACCCGTACTTAATATTTTAGCTAAAGCAGGACATTCCATAATTACGATTTGTAAAATTATGCAGAAAATAGCACCAAGTACCACTAAAGGATTATTCTTAATTGAAACAGCGAAGCAAGACGTATATTCACTTCGGCAATTAAAGACATGAATGTTTTGCACAAATACCATTAAAACCATAATATATCCTCTTGCTAAAGTAATATCCATTAACCCTTTTTCAACAAACATATGGTATAAAACATACCAAGTGCTAAATATTATAACACTAATTGTAGCACCAGAAAGTAATATTTCTCTTATTAAGCGTTTATCAAATAAAGCTTCTTTAGGAGATCGAGGTTTTTGATGCATAATAGTATCCTCACACTTTTCAAAAGATAAAGCAAAGTCTTGGATACCATCTGTAACTATATTAAGCCATAATAGTTGAATAGCTACAAGTGGCGTTTGCATATCAAAAACGACTGATAAAACAAAGAAAAGGACTTCCGCAAGGCCACATGAAATAAGGAAATAAATAATCTTCCGAATATTAGCGTATGCCGTTCTACCTTCTTTAATTCCAGTGACAATCGAATTAAAATTATCATCTGTTATTATCATCTTCGATGTTTCTAAAGCAATATCGGTACCACTACCCATAGCTATACCAATATTAGCACTTTTTAAGGCTGGAGCATCATTTACTCCATCACCCGTTACCGCAACATATTCGCCACTTCTTTTAAGACTATTAACTATTTCTAATTTTTGTAATGGTGTTACTCTCGTAAATACTTTCTTACTAGCCACAAATTTGTCAAATTCTTTCTCACCTTTATGAAGATATTCCTCGACTTCATCAAAAGTTGTAACCTCTTCTTCTTTATCTGATAAATTAAGTTCTTTAGCAATACTAAAAGCTGTTAAAGGATGATCGCCAGTTATCATTAAGACTTTTACTCCGGCATTATGACAGGAATTAATAGCATCTTTTACTTCAGGTCTAATGGGATCAATAAAGCCTACCAAGCCCATAAAAGTTAAGTCTTTAATATCCTCTAAATCATAAGATGATTTAGCTTTAATCTTACTCGATGCCAAAGCTATAACCCGATAACCATCTTTAGCTAGATTCTCATTTTGCTTTTCAACTACCTTAAAATCCGTTTTATTTTTTAATAAATCTATTTTATTACAAAAACTCTTAACAACCTCTATAGAGCCCTTTATGGTGCAATATACTTCATTTTGATATTCATAAAAGACTGCTGAGTATTTATTTTCAGATTCATAAGGAATCATCTTTAAGATATTAATATCGTTTTTATCAATACCTAGTTTTTTCCCAAGCACTAAGAAAGCAATATCAATAGAATCACCTTTATATTCATCATTTTCATATATAGCTTCGTTATTAACTGCTCCTAAAAGCCCAATATTCCAGGCTAGTTTATGATCTGGTCCTTTGACAGTACCTTCCGCATTATAGCCAACACCTGTAACTTCATAAAAATAATCATTGGGCAAAACAATCTTTTTAGCCGTTTGTTCATTAGCTGTTAGGGTTCCTGTTTTGTCACTAGCTATAACGGTACAGCTTCCTAAAGACTCAACTGATTTAAGCTTACGGGCAATAACATTATTTTTCGCCATTTTATTTGAAGCTATGGTAAGGGCCATCGAAAGAGCTAAAGGAAGGCCTTCAGGCATCGCAGATACGGCAAGGGAAATAATATAAAGAGGTATCTCTTTAATATCATAACCTTTTGAGTAAAGTAAAAAGGCAAGACCAAATGAAGCTATAACAATAGCAAAACTAATTTGTTTAGAAAACTTTTCAATTCTTATAGTAAGAGGCGATTTTTCTTCTTTAGTTTCGGCAATACTTTGACTTATTTTGCCAACTTCTGTATCAAGCCCAATAGCGATAACTAAAGCTTTTCCTCTTCCAGTTACAACTGTAGTTCCAGCATATAATTTGTTTTTTTGTTCAGACGTATGCTCACTTTTTTTATCCGGATCACTAGTTTTTAGTATTTGCATACTTTCGCCAGTCAAGATAGACTCATTAACAAATAAATTTTGACTTTCAATTAATAAACAGTCCGCGGGTATTTTATCTCCCGAATTAAGTAAAATAATATCACCAACGGTAATTAATTCTGAGACAATTTCAACTTTTTGACCATCTCTAATTACAAGTGCTTTATCTTTAACAAGATTTGCTAAAGCTTCAGCATTAGTATTAGCTTTATTTTCTTCAAAAGTACCTACAACGATATCTACTAATACAATAACAAATATAACTAAAGCATCAGTTAAAGAGTGTGATACTGCAGAAATAAGAGCCGCCACTAACAAAATAATAACAATTGGATCTTTAAATTCACTAAAAAATATTTTAACTATACTATCTTTTTTCTTTTTAGGTAAGGCATTTAACCCATATTCTGTAAGCCTTTCGCTAGCTTCAGAAGAAGAAAGCCCATCTTCATGACTTTGATACTTTTCTAATAAATCCTTTGTCTTTTTATTCATATGAACCATCCTACCATCATTTTATCATAATTATTTCTTTGTTTTTTCGACTTTCATAGGATTGACATGAATAACCGTTAAATATATTTCAGGAAACTTTTTATCTATTTCTTTTTCTAATCTATTAGCAATTTCATGAGATTCAAAAGTCGATAAGTTACCATCCACAAAAATAGTACAAGATATTTGATATTGATATCCCACAGGAGTTGAGTTAAAGTGATTAGTCTTTAAAACCTCAGGATG
>CANRMZ010000095.1 GCA_947631885.1 uncultured Bacilli bacterium | reverse complement strand
TCAGAAATTAGGTACAATAATTTTATAGCACATCTTTTCGCTTGCTCAAGATGTGCCATAAAATACTTGACATTATATCATCATTTATAAAAAAATAAGGTATTAAATATACCTTATTGACAAACAAAAGGACCTAATTCTAAACCTTGTTTAAACCTAGTATAGAATTGATCGTCTTTCTCATTAAGTTTCAATAACTTATAATAGGTGTCATACACACTTACAATCATTGTCACTTCATTATTAAAAATATACACTTTTGGAGTGCCACTAATAAATATATTATCATCTAAAGTATCTTTTATCTCTTTTTGGGTCAAGTAGCCATCTTCTGCAGGTTCTTTAAGCTTTTGTTTAGCAACGATAAAAGCTCTTAACAAATCTTTATTTTGGTTAAAATCAAAGATAAATTCTTCACTTACATTGCCAACAGTAGTACTACAGGTTATTGTATCAGTTATGATAACATCTTTAATGCCATTTTTCTCACATATAAAACCTTGAGAATCTAGTTCATTTAATAGGTTTTCATAGCCATCAATAGAGCCCTCGACATCATCAAACAATGTGTATTCACCATCTATATAGGGAGAAAACCTCATTTCAACACTATCACCATCGATACTAGAATCTATATACTCGACATTGTATACTTCATTAAATTCAATAGCAAGATCTGTAATTAGACCTTCTTTCATTTCATCCGTTATGTCTATATCGCCATACATATCTTTTAAACTAGTTTTAACAATAAATGATGCTGATTCGGTCGCATCTTTGTCATTAAATTTAATATTTACAGTAGTCCGAATACCATTTTCATCCATATGGCAAGCTAAACTCTTATTTTCAGAAGTTTCTTTTTTTGGAGTTTCTTTCTTTATCTCTTCTTCACTTTTAACACATCCGGTTACTAAAAAAAGGCATATAATTATTAGTAATAACTTCTTCATAAAATCTATAACCAAACACCATAGGTTATAGCAAGCAAAGCTAGAATAAGACCTACTGTATAAAATAATCTAACAATATCCGTCTCAGGCCATTTTAATTCTTCGAAATGATGATGTAATGGGGCCTTTAAGAAAACCTTACGATTAAATTTACGAATAGCCACAATTTGAATTAAACTTGATAACACTTCAATAACAAAAACACCACCGATAATAGCAAGTGACATTTCATGTCTGGTTAGAATAGCAATAGTTGCAAGAGCACCTCCTAAAGCTAAAGAGCCTAAATCACCCATGAATACTTTGGCAGGATGGCCATTATACATTAAGAAACCTACTAAAGCTCCTGCTAAAACGAAACAGAAAATAGCAATTTCTTGTGAGCCAGGAAGCCAGCTACAATTCCAGGCAATAATACCATAAGCAAGATATGCAATCGTGGATAAACCACCACATAAGCCATCAAGACCATCAGTTATATTAACCGCATTAGTAGTACCTACCAAAAGAAGGAAGATAAAGATACCATAACCCCAGCCAATATTAAGATCTAAACCAATAAAACTAAATTCTAGAGTTGATTTTCCCCCACTTTCTTTATAAAGAATAAAGAAAATAAGAGCAATAACCATTTGGCATAAAAACTTAGTAGCACTAGATAAACCATCATTCTTTTTATATTTTACTTTAATAAAATCATCCACGAAGCCCAAAAGAGCATACGATAGAAAAACAAAGACTAGAATTATTAAATTATAACTTATTTCAATACTATCCATTAAGTAAAGGACTATTAAAGATGCAATAACGGGAATTATAAAGATTAATCCTCCCATGGTAGGAGTTCCTTCTTTTTTTAAGTGTCTTGATGATATAAGCCCATTTACAATTTGGCCTACATGTAATTTTTTTAAAATAGGAATTAATATAGCGCCACATATGATTGCGGAAATAAATCCTATTAATAGAGCCATCATTGCTTTGGCTAAAATTAACATATAAGCACCACCTTTATAGTTATTATACCCTAAAACATAGTTAGCTACCGATAAATTTAAAGTGATTTTACATATAGTTGCTACTTACTGTTAGTTGAATTTTACAGTTTAATAATATATAATGGTTTTTAAAGAAAGGCGGCCTTTATATGAATATTAAAACCGATTCAAGACTCGTAAAAAAAGGTGACATCTTTGTAGCCATTAAGGGCCACACTGTTGATGGTCATATCTTTATTGATAAAGCTATTGAAAATGGTGCCGAATGTATAGTTTGCTCTAATAATAAAACTTATAGTGTTAAAACTATCAATGTACCTGATACAGATGAGTATTTAAAAGATTTATTAATTAAAAAATATGCTGATAAAATAAATCAATTAAAACTTGTAGCGATAACAGGAACCAATGGTAAAACCACAACAGCTTATATGACCTATGAACTACTTCGTAAATTAAATATAAAATGTGCATATATAGGAACAATTGGTTTTTATTATAATGATAATTTTGAAAAGACTTTAAATACTACACCTGACATTTTAAGTTTATATGAATACTTGCTTAAAGCTATTGATAATAAATGTGAAATAGTTATTGTTGAAGCTAGCAGCATTGGCCTTGTCGAAGGTCGTATGACCGGCTTAAAGTTTGATGTTGGAGTTTTCACTAATCTTACGCATGATCATTTAGATTATCACAAGAATATGACTAATTATATGAAGGCTAAACAAATCTTATTTGCTAATTTAAAAGATACAGGGGTAAGTGTTGTTAATATTGATGATAAGTATGGTAAAAATTTCTTAACTAAAAATACTATTACTTATGGCTTTCATGATGCTGATATATCCTGTGTTAAAACTGATGATATGTATACAGCATTTACTTATCGTTATCAAAATAATAAATATGACGTAACATCGCATTTATTTGGTAAATATAATATCTATAATATAATGGCTTCAATAGGAACGCTTATATCATTAGGAATTGATATAGATGATATTAATAAATACTATGCGACTTTAGATAAACCAAATGGCAGAATAAATATTATCGATTATAAGACAAATAAGATAATTATCGATTATGCTCATACACCTGATGGTATGAAACAAGTATTAACTGCTGCTGCCAATCTTACCACGGGCAAAACATATGTTGTCTTTGGCTGTCCGGGAAATAGAGATCGTAAAAAAAGACCTTTAATGGGTAAGATGGCCCAAAAGTATTCTGATTACTTTATCCTAACTGATGATGATCCTCATGATGAAGATGAAATGCAAATTGTAAACGATACTTTAAAAGGCATTACAACCAATAATTTTGAAGTTATCATAGATAGAAAAAAAGCTATTACTAAAGCCTTTTCTCTTTTAAAAGATAATGATACCCTATTGATACTTGGCAAGGGCCATGAAAATGCTATCATTATTAAAGATAAGCGAATTGAACACAATGATTTAGCATTTGTCCAAGATTTAATAAATAAAAGCATAAAATAAAGACTAAAAAAATACCTTTAAATAAGAGGTGTTTTTTTATGAATTATGAAACTAATTCCCAGAAAGTTAAAGTTGGAGATATATTTATTGCTATAAAGGGCGAATATTATGATGGTCATGATTTTATTGAAGAAGCTTTAAATAAAGGGGCAATAAAAGTTGTTGGCCAAAAAAAATTAAAACTTAAAAACTATAAATATGTTAAAGATTCATATAAATACTTAGTTAATAAAGTCGGCAACGAAAATAAAAAACTAACCCAAGATTTTACTATTATAGGTATCACAGGTACCAAGGGTAAAACTACTACAGCTATGCTTGTGTATCAAATGCTACATTTCTTAAAAGTAAAGTGTGCCTATATTGGGACTTTGGGTCTATATTATAATGATAAAATAATAAAGCTGGATAATACTACTCCTGATATAGTTACTTTAAATAAAATATTTAAGCTTTTAAAAGATGAAGGAATAACCCATATTGTCATGGAAGTATCATCACACTCTTTAGCTTTAAAAAGAGTTAAAGGCTTATCTTTTGCTGTCTCAGCATTTACTAATCTTTCCCAAGATCATCTAGACTTTCATAAAAATATGACTAATTATTTAAATACTAAACTTAAGATTTTAAAATATACCAAAGGACCAATTGTCTTAAATAATAATGATCCTGCTTCCTCTAAATTCAAAAAGAAAGCAAGAGCTTATACAACTATAGGTACCAAAGGTGATATTGATTTATTTGACTATACTTTATATGGCTCTAGTATGATAATAAATTTTACTTATAATTATTCCCATTATACCGTGTCTATTCCTTTAGTAGGAAAGCATAATATTTACAATTATCTAACAGCTTTAGGCATTATGCTTAATCTAGGTTATGACTTACATGATTTAATAAATATAACTAATTCTATCAAATCTATAAAAGGAAGAAATGAACTTATTAAAACGCCAAAAGGATATGTCGTAATTGATTATGCTCATAGTCCTGAAGCTGTTAAAGAAACATTAATTACTTATAATGAACTTAAGAAAAATAGAATTATTACTATCATAGGTTGTGGGGGAAATAGAGATAAAACTAAAAGACCTATCATGGGTGAAATTGCGGTAAAAAACTCCGATTATGTTATCTTTACGAGTGATAACCCTAGAGATGAAGATCCAAAAGCGATATTAAATGACATAACTAAAGATTTAGATGCCACGAACTTTGAAGTAATTATCGATAGAAAAGAAGCCATAAAAAAAGGAGTTAAACTCCTTAAAAAACAAGATTATTTATTAATACTTGGTAAAGGACATGAAGACTATCAAATAATTAATAATAAAAAATATCATTTCGATGACAAAGAAGAGGTGCTTAAATATTTAAGTTAATC
>CANRMZ010000094.1 GCA_947631885.1 uncultured Bacilli bacterium | reverse complement strand
CATAGATATGAATTTAATAATATTTATCGTGAAGAAATTGAAAATAATGGTCTAATAGTATCCGGAATAAATGAAACTAATAATTTAGTAGAAATAGTAGAACTTAAAAATCATCCTTTCTTTGTAGGATGTCAATTCCATCCTGAATTCAAAAGTCGTCCTACAAGACCACATCCTTTATTTGACGCCTTTGTAAAAGCTAGTATTAAATGAGAAAAATATATGTAGGGTTACTTCAAACCGGCACTATTGCTAGTATTGCCATTAAATTCTTTACACATTATAAATACAGCCATGTAGTTTTAGCGTTAGATGATAGTTATAAAAAATTATATTCATTTGGAAGAAAAACTTTTCGTAATGTTTTTAATGCCGGTTTTGTTACGTATGGAATAGAGAATGATTTTTTTACCAAGAAATTCTACAATACAAGTTGTGCTATATATGAAATAGAGATTAGTGACGCCCAATATCATAAATTAGTTAGAATTTTAAAAAGATTTGAAAAAAATGTTAAACAATATCATTATGATTTCAAGGGCTTATTTATAAGAGTATTTTATGAACCTAAAGTACGAGAAAACTACTATGTATGTAGTCAGTTTGTTGCTACTGTTTTAGAAAAAGCAGGCATTTGGAGACTACCCAAAGAAGCTTCGAAAATAAGGGCTAAAGATTTTGAGGGATTAAATAATGCTCAGTTAATATATGAAGGAAAACTATTAGATATAAATAATTAACACTATATATTGTAAACAGCTTAGAATAAGTTGAAATTAAACTTATAATATGATTGCTTATTGCATAATAAGCAATTTTTTGTTAGAATTAGTAATAGATACTAGGAGGATTATTATGGGCTTTTTAAAAAGATTTATAGAAGATTCTGATGAATCAAATACTGATGTAAGTAGTAGTGAAGATGAATACTATTCAATAAGTAAAGAAGATGCTTTAAAGGAAGCTGATAAGACTGGCAATAAAGTTATATTACTTGAACCGAGAGCTTATTCTGAATCACAACAAATAGCAGATCATTTAAAAGCTCGTAATAGTGTAGTTGTTAATCTTAAGAGGGTTACATCTGATCAAGCAAAAAGAATAATTGACTTTTTAAGTGGTTGTATATATGCCATTGGCGGAAATATTCAAAGTTTAGGTGTAGGTATTTATTTATGTGCTCCTAAAAATGTTAATGTTCAAGGCAAAATAACTGACGATAATGATAAGAGTAAGGGTAATAAAGATACTGATGAAATAGATTGGTAGGGAGGTTATACCATGAAGAAGTTTAGAACAAGTTTTTCAGGGTATAATAAAACCGATGTAAATGCTTTCGTAGATGAAGTTATCAGAGAATACGAAAATATTTTACAAAAATTACGGGTAAGTACCAAAGAAATGGAGCATCTAAACAAAGAGCTAGAGCATTATAAAACAATAGAAAAATCTTTGCATGATACTCTTTTAGTTGCTCAAGAAGCTTCTGCAAATGCCCAAAAAGCGGCTATTAATGAAGGTAAAGTCATTATTGAAGAAGCTAAAGCCAATGCCTCTAAAATTGTTAATAATTCTTTGATTAAGGCTCAAAATATTGAAAGAGAAGCCGAAGAATTGCAAAGAAAAGTTGTCTCTTATAAACGGAGATTTATTTCTTTAGTTGAGTCTCAAATGGATGATGTTGACAAGTTTGATGAAAGAATGTAGAGGTAAAGAAGTATGAAAACGAGAATAATAAGTGCTATTATCTTAATATTGATTGTAGCATTACCCATATATTTAGGAGAGCAATTTTTTGCTTTTTTAGTGGGAATTGCAGCCTTACTTGGTTTTAAGGAATTACTAGATTTAAAGAAAACGCATCGTAAAATTCCTTTTTGGATGTGTGCTTTAGCAATTCTTTCCTTAATGCTTATTGTTTTCTCTAATTTTAATGGTGGCTCACTTACTCAAGGAATTACCTATAAGGCACTATTATTTACGATTTTTAGTTTACTGATTCCCATTATTATATATAAGAATGATAAGTACACCGCTCAAGATGCGTTCTTTTTGATTGGTTCAGTGCTTTTTTTAGGTCTTGGTTTTAGTTCGTTTATTTTAGCTAGAGCAAGATCTGGTGGTAGAGGAGAAATAGGGCTGTTCATCTATCTAATCTTAATTCCAATGATTACCGATACTTTTGCATATATTTTAGGCTCTTTAATAGGTAAGCATAAAATGGCTCCGATTATTAGCCCACATAAAACTTGGGAAGGTTTTGCCTGCGGTCTAATTGCCGGAACTATTATTCCAAGTTTATTTTATTTTTTTGCTTTAGACGATTTTTCTTGGAAAATAATTATACTTACTGCTATACTATCTCTTGTAGGCCAAGTAGGAGATTTAGCATTTAGTAAAATAAAGAGAGAAAATGATATTAAAGACTATTCTAAATTAATACCTGGTCATGGGGGAATTTTAGATCGTTTAGATAGTATGATTTTCATTTTTATGACATTTATTTTCTTATCATCAATATTATATTAAAAGGAGATTATTATAAATGACATTTATTACTTCAGCAGTTTTATTTATTCTTAAATTATTACTATTATTATTTGTTTTAGGCTTAATAATATTAGTTCATGAATTTGGTCACTTTATGTGGGCCAAGAAATTTAAAGTTTATATTTATGAATTTTCGATAGGCATGGGACCTGTTGCTTTTTCGTGGAAGGGTAAGAAAGATAAAATAACGTATAATATTCGTTGGATTCCTATTGGTGGCTTTGTATCAATGGCTGGTGAAGTATACGATGATGATGACAAAATACCTAAGAAACAACTTCTTTGCAATAAGCCTTGGTATCAAAGACTTATCATAATGGTTGCTGGAGTTGTTAATAACTTTCTTCTTGCTATCGCTGGTTTTATAATTATTGCTTTCATCTGGGGCGGAGATCCTATCAAGCCGGTTATTGATAAAGTCTATGTTAACTCACCTGCGTATGAAGCCGGTATGCAAAGTGGGGACGTTATAACTTCTATAAATGGTTATGATGTTTCAAACTGGGATAAAGCTCGGGTAATAATGGTATATAAAAACAAAAATGATTACACAACCTTTACCGTTGAACATAAAAATGGTAAAGAAGAAAAAATAAAAGTTACCCCAGGCAAGTTTAAAGATGAAACTGGTGAAGAAACCGAAGGCTATGGTATCTCTATGGCTAAAGATGATACATCCGGATTCTTTAAACCAATACTTTATGCTTTCAAAAGATTTGGCTCTATAGTAGATTCCTTTGTTTATACTATATGGGGCCTAATAAGTGGTAAGGTAAGCTTTGATAATTTATCCGGACCTGTTGGTATGTATAGAATGGTCGGTTCAGCCTTTAATTATTCGGCAATTTCTGAATCTATTTGGTATATCATGTTCTTAATTGCTTACTTATCTATTAATGTTGGCTTTATTAATATATTACCTTTTCCAGCATTTGATGGTGGACATGTATTATTCCTTTTAATCGAAGCAGTTTTCCGGAGGAAAGTAGATGCTAAAATCGAAAATATATGCCATACAATAGGTTTTATATTGATATTTCTTCTTATGATTGCTGTTACTTTTAACGATATAGCCCGGATAATAGGTAAACTATTTTAGTTTACTTATTTACTTTTGTCCCTGTAGCTCAGTTGGATAGAGTGAATGCCTCCGACGCATTAGGTCAAGGGTTCGACTCCCTTCGGGGACACCAGATAGATAGAAAACCCGAACTTTTCAAATATTTTGATTGGTTCGAGTTTTAATATGCTAAAATTTATGCTAAAATTAATTTATAAACTAAGGGGGTAAAATGAAAACAAATATAGTAACAACTGAAATTATTGTAAAAGAAAACAAAGTTGGAATAATGCGAGTTGGGAATGTTAATTATATTTCTTTAACAGATTTAGCAAAGTATCAAAATTCTAGCGATCCATCATTTACAGTTAAAAACTGGTTGAGAAGGATAAATACTATTAATTACATTGGCTTATGGGAAGAAATTCACAATCAAAATTTTAATTTGGTCGAATTCGACCAAATTAAAACTGAGTATGGAAGAAACTCATTTGCAATGTCACCAACACAATGGATAAAAAGAACTAATGCAATAGGTATTATTACAAAAGGGGGAAGATATAGCATTGGTACATTTGCTCATCCAGATATTGCTTTTGAATTTGCCAGTTGGTTAAGCCCTGAATTCAAGTTATATTTAATAACAGAATTTGAAAGATTAAAAGCAAATGAAGCTTACCAATATAAAGTTAAGTGGAGTGCAACTAGACTTTTATCAAAAATTAATTATGTTGTTAATACAGATGCAATTAATAAATGCATGGTTCCTACTTTAACGGAAAAGCAAAGACAGTTTGTATATGCTGAGGAAGCAGATGTTTTAAATGTAGCATTGTTTGGAATGACTGCAAAAGAATGGAGAGAGAGCAATCCTAAACTTGCAAAAGAAGGAAATATAAGAGATTATACTGATATACTTCATTTAGTTATATTAAATAATTTAGAAAATTCTAATGCCAAATTTATAAAGTTAGGTCTATCACAAAGGGAATGATTAATAAAACTTAATGATTCTGCTAGAACTCAGATGGAAATCTTAAAAAATAATAACGGAATAAAAGAATTAGAGAATATTGATAAATACTTAATTGAAACTAAATGACTATTTGCTGATTTAGAAGCCACTATCAAAGAGATTAAAAAAATAATACTATAATTAATGATAGAAATATAATGGTTGTATAGGAACGACTTGTAAAAAATCCTTTTTATGTTATCATGAATATGTCAAGGAAAGTTGCATAAAATAAGAAGGGAAGACTTAACTTTGCCGAGTTGAGTACTTGCCTATCATTGGTAAAGCACTTAATCTATGCTAGATTGAGTGCTATTTCTTTATACATAGAATCATTATAGAGACTATTAATAAAATGATAATTAGTATTAGAAATGAGATTAATAAATCTTTTTTCTTCATAATATCAAGCCTCC
>CANRMZ010000093.1 GCA_947631885.1 uncultured Bacilli bacterium | reverse complement strand
TGTATCATCCATATCTTTCCAACTAAAATCAATACCTGAATAAGTTGGGACAGCCTTAACCATATCTACTTTAGGGGGTCTTCTAGTAGCTTTAGGAGTACCTTCATGGGCATCACTCCATCCACTACGCCATTCTTGATTAACAGATTGAACATAAATTTTATAAGTACTATAGTTCTTTAAATCTTCAATTGTAAATGTTGTATATGTAGTTTGATAAATAGTTTCCTTATTATTAGGGTCAACTATTCTAATTTCATAACCAGTGACATTTGGCACATCATGGAATGTTACAGTTAATTGTTCACTTACGGTATCATCGATGTGGATATTTTGAGGAGTATAGAATCCCTCCGGTTCTTTAGTTTGAACTTTAACATTATTTAAAAATTCAACACTAGCAATATCTGCTAAATTATTTGAAGATGTCTCCGTAATTACTATTGTAACTTTTTTAACAGCAATTTGTTTGCCAAGATCAACTCTTATTGTTCCATTTGTAGCATCATCAGTAAATAAATGAATATCGCTAACACCTTTATTTGTATCATCAACTTCATATTCTAATGTTTTGCCTTCATCAGTTTCCACAAGAAGTAACATTTTCTTTGGAACATTTTCCTCACCAACACCTATTCTTACTTCACTCATGTTGATGGTTTCATTTTCATCTTTTCCAAGATCTAAAGATAATTGAATTGGATTATCTGCAGAAATTGCCTCTTCAGAATTTGGTTTTAAAGTAACCGTTTTTCCATCAATAAATAAATTATCAATACTACTATCATCAGCTATAAGGGTAGACTCATTTAATTCCAAAGAAACATTTTCGCTACTCATAATAGCACTAGTGTTTTCTATTTTAATAGTATCCTTTTCAGAATTAATAACTGATGTAATATAATTCAAATCGGCTATATCAATATTCTTATCTAAATTTAAATCATACTCTAAATTATTACTTTGAATAGCACTAATCATTATATTTTCATCTTGTTTGTCAACTTTGCCATCTTGATTGACATCACCAATTTCAAACATTCCAGAGCCATTTGTTAATGTAACTCTTTTAGAAAAATCACTTAATGTCACATCAAAACTATAAGTAACATAATTTTTGCCACTTAATTCTACTGTATATTTACCAACATCTAAAGAATATAAATTAATGCTGAAATATACTACATTTTCGCTTACTACATCACCTGTGATAACGGTACCAGAGTTATCACGTTTTGTGATTGTTGCTCTTACCTTTTGTGAGATATTATCTTCACTATCTTTTAATTCTAGGATAGTT
Organism: uncultured Bacilli bacterium; assembly: GCA_947631885.1. Lineage (GTDB taxonomy): Bacteria > Bacillota_I > Bacilli_A > RF39 > UBA660 > UBA6448. The sequence continues at coordinate 3,832 of CANRMZ010000093.1, read as the reverse complement.
TGATGAATTCCATCTTGTGACTCACTAAGGTCGTCTAGTTTAATAGAAGCCCTATGTTGTTTATTTTCATCATAGATAGTAAGTACAATATTATTTTGTCCACTATTACGGATAGGTAGTACAAAATGGGTTTCTATCTCAATATTTCCTTTAGCTTGAATATCTCCTAAATTAACGGCATAAGTTTCTAAATCTTTGTTCGTTAATTCAACGGCAAATACAAGCAAAGGTGAAAGATTATAAATAATTATTGCAAATAATAATACATATGCTAATAACTTGTTAAAAATTTTTTTCATAACAAAATTCCCTCCTTTACAATATTATATATTATGAAATTAAAACTCACAATATAATTTATCGTAAAAAAGAGCAAAATAAAACAGTCGCTTTAAAGTGACTGTCAATTTACATTTTATAGTTTCTTATTACTTGATATTCATCATGATCTTGGGCTTCAATATAGCCTACGAAAATGCCCTTACCATTATTACTAGTTATCCTTTTACTAGATAAAGAAATAGCTTCATCAATAAGATTTTGGGCTTCCGTACTAGTTATCTTTTCGTTATTAGCGGTAATTAGCATTCTAGCATACGCAAGCACCTGAGGATCTTCACTAAACTCTTTTTTGACATATATTCGCATTGAGTTTACAATATCCTCCTCTTTATTTTTCTTCTCATCTAAAGGGAGTATCACTAAATAAATTCCTTCCGTTATATTATAAGAATACATACCATTATCTTCATTCAAACTTTCTATATTCGCTGGATCTAGACCTGAATTATCAAATATCTCTGTATTATATTTAGAAAGCATTTGTGCCACAGTCTGTTTTTCAACAACTCCTACAGCATTACTTTTGGCATTTTGCTTGTCAAAAAAACAGCCTCCAACACCTAAAAGAGCTATCGTTATAAGGATATAAGTAAATATTTTCTTCATTTCTAGCATCCTTTCGTCCTTTTTAGTATTTGACTAAGCTAGAAATGAATACGTGGCAATATTTAACACTTATTCTATTTTGTCATAATCTTCCATAAAGCTTTTATAAATACCATCTTTTTTTACTCCTAAAACGCAGTTAAGGTTAATATTATCTAGAGATTTAAAAATATTATAGTCAATGTCTCTATTCATGCTTCTTAACTGTTTTATAAGCTTTTTCATTTCTTCTCTCTTGCTTTTATTTTCATCTTCGATAGCACATTCTTCAGTAAATTTACAAGCACAGTTTATAAAGGTAAGTTCATTAGAATTACGCCAAGCATTAATAGATGCCTCTTTTACTAAATAAAGAGGTCTTATAAGTTCTAAACCCTTGAAATTATCGCTATGAAGTTTAGGCAACATCGTTTTTACTTCACAGCCATAAAACATCGAAAGAAGCGTAGTTTCAATTACATCATCAAAATGATGGCCTAAAGCAATCTTATTACAGCCAAGTTCTTGAGCCTTGCTATAAAGATATCCTCTTCGCATGCGAGCACATAAATAGCAAGGGCTTTTGGATGCCACTTTATTAACGACATCAAATATATCCGTTTCAAACATCTCAATAGGTACACCTAATATTTCAGCATTTTTTAAAATAAATTCTTTATTTTTATCACTATAGCCCGGATTCATTACGACATAGTGGGCTGAGAACTTAACATTACCATGTCTTTGCAACTCTTGCACACATTTAGCCAGCAAAAAAGAATCTTTGCCACCACTTATACAAACCATAATATTATCATTTTCTTTAATAAGTTCATATTCTTGAACTGCTTTGACAAATCTACTCCATATCTCTTTACGATATTTAGTAATAATGCTTCTTTCTATTTCTTTATATTTTTCCATATAGGGCTCCTTACTAAGAAAAAATCCAGATTGCTCTGGATTTAATAATTATATTTTGCTTACTTGATATGTTTCAACATCAACAGATGTTTCTTGACCAAATAGGTCGATAATGATAGTTAAACGATTGTTTTCCAAATCTATACTATCAATCTTACCACTCATACCATTGAATGGACCATCAATAATATTAACATTATCACCAATAGCAAGTTCAGTATCGACATCTACTCTACTCATACCCATATTAGCAAGTATTCTATCTATTTCTTGAGGCAATAAAGGAGTTGGTTTAGCACCTTTTCCTGAAGATCCTATAAATCCTGTTACACCTGGGGTATTACGAACAATATACCAAGCTTCATCAGTCATTATCATTTCTACTAAAACATAACCAGGGAACATTTTCTTAACTTTTTCTTTTTTTACCCCGTCTTTTACTTCAACTTCAGTAGTTTCAGGAACAATAACTCTAAAGATATAATCTTGCATACCCATAGATTCGGTACGGGCTTCAAGTTTTTCTTTAACATTTAATTCATGTCCTGAGTAAGTATTAACTACATACCATAATTTTTCATTTTCAGCGTTCATATTACTTTACCCATCCTTTTATTACAGATAAACCTAAAGTTAATAAGATAAAGAATATAGCAATAACTAGGCATAGAACTACAGTAGCAACTGTATTTTTCATAACTGATTTAAAATCAGGCCACTTAACAAGTTCCATTTCCTTTTTTACGCCTTTGAAATAATTTTCTTTAACTTCTTTCTTTTTAGTAGCTTTCTTTGCCATTTTTTGCCTCCTAAATTCTTGTATTAAAAAAAACACTTTTGTGTTTCTAGAGATAATATACAATATTATTCCCTAAAAATCAAGTGTTTTTCTATAGTGTTTCCTCTAAAGACACTTGCTCGGCAGTTATTAAATCACCAAACACTTCTTTAAATCTTTCTTTCTCTTTTGTAAGAACATCAGGATATACGCTTTTAGTATTACAAATAGCTTTATAAAAATATTTAATAGTAACAGTTGAGTTATTATCATATAAAGCATATGTCATCGCATTAGCTACAATTGTTAAACATATATCTGGATATCTACTAGATATTTCATATACTCTTTTATATTCATCCGTCATTTCAACAATAAAACGCATAATTTTCTCAACTGTATAAGGCTCATATGCAAGTCTTACACCAATTTGCTTTTCAAGTTTAGGATAAGTACCCATCAAGATTTTAACACAGGTATCTTGAGATGCTTCTTCCACATCGATTTTTTGAAATCTTCTTAAGAATGCTCTATCTCTTAAGATATATGTTTCATATTCTTCCGTAGTAGTAGCACCAATCATCTTAATTGTGCCACGGTCAAGACCTGCTTTTAACATATTGGCAAAATCCATACCACCATCTTTATTAACAAGCAAATGAGTTTCATCAATAAAGACGATAGTTTTATCTTTTTCGGCAAGCTCTTTAACAAGCAAATCTATTCTATTTTCAGTTTGACCTTCACTTTGCGTAGAGCCTATTAAACTGGTAATATTAACTTTAATAATACTCCAACCTTTTAAAGCATCAGGAACCATATTATTTTTAATTCGGTATGCTAAACCTTCGACAATAGCGGTTTTACCTATACCAGGTTTACCTACTAAAAGAGCACTCTTTTCAGGTGTAAGTAATACTAAAATGCATTGTTTTATTTCTTCATCACGAGCAATCGCTGGATCTGTTATATATTCTTTATTTGTTAAATCTTCGCCATATCGCTCTAACATGCTTATTTTTTCATTCATAAGTCTCACCTTCTTAATTATATCAAGCTTTCAACAAAAAAGCAGCCCCAAGGGCTGCATAAATTATAATCTTTTACAATACGATAGTTTTTAATAATAAACATATTGGCGCCCAATGTAGGACTCGAACCTACGACCTAACGGTTAACAGCCGTGCGCTCTACCGACTGAGC
>CANRMZ010000092.1 GCA_947631885.1 uncultured Bacilli bacterium | reverse complement strand
TGAAAAATTAATTGAGGAAAAAGTAGGTGGTAAAAATGAGTAATGAAAATAAAACAAATATTAATTGGTATCCAGGTCATATGGCTAAAGCTAAAAGGCAAATAATAGAAAATATTGATTTAATAGATATAGTCTATGAACTTGTAGATGCAAGAGCACCATATTCTACTAAAATTAATGATATTGAAGATATTACAAAAAATAAGCAAAGAATACTTATTATGACTAAAAAAGACTTATGTAATATGGATATGACTAATAAGTGGTTAAAGTATTATGAAGATAAAGGATATAATGCTATTGCCGTTAATTTAAAAGAAGATAAAGACTATAAAAAAGTTGTTGATTTAACTCATAAACTTACTAGTTATATTCAAGAAAAAAGAGCAAGTAAAGGTCTAAAAAATAAAGAGATAAAAGCTTTAGTAATTGGTATACCAAATGTTGGCAAGAGTAGTCTTATAAATAAAATGGCTGGAAGAAAAGTAGCAAATGTTGAAAATAAACCAGGAGTCACTCGTCAACTTAATTTCTTAAAGACTAATTTAGGTATTACTTTACTTGATACCCCAGGTATCTTATGGCCTAAATTTGAAGATCAAGAAATAGCTTATAATATCGCGGCTTTAGGATCTATTAAAAGAGAAGTTTTAAATACGACCGATATAGCTTTACATTTACTTAATATTTATCACACTAATTTCATAAATGTATTAGAAAATATATATGCCGTTTCTGGTAATACTGATTTAGAAATTATGGAAAATCTTGCCAAGAAATGGGGCTTTATAAAAGGTGATGAAGTTGATTATTATAAAACTTCGGAAAGAATATTAAATGATGTTACAAACGGAAAGGTAAATAATATAACACTAGATATATGCAAGTAGATTTATTAGAATATGAAACAAAATATCACGACTTAGGTTACGAATATATCGCGGGCACTGATGAAGCTGGCCGTGGTCCTTTATGTGGACCGGTAGTTGCTGCGGCCGTGATTTTACCTAAAGGTTATAATCTTCCGGGCCTTACTGATTCTAAAAAATTAAGTGAGAAGAAGAGGGAAGAATTTTATCCCATTATTATGCGTGATGCTATTAGTGTAGGTGTAAGTATTATTGATAATAATGAAATAGATCGCATCAATATTCTTGAGGCAAGCCGTAAAGCTATGTGTGATGCCATTAGTAAACTTACCGTCAAGCCAGATTTTGTTTTAACGGATGCTATGGATATTCATACGCCCAACCATTTAGCAATTATTAAAGGTGATGCTAAAAGCCTTACAATCGCTGCTGCATCGGTCATTGCCACGGTTACCAGAGATCATATCATGGAAGAGTATGATAAACTATATCCTAAATATGAATTTGCCAAACACAAGGGTTATCCTACAAAGAGCCATCTTGAAAAAATTGAAATGTATGGTATATTAGATATTTATAGGAAAACATATAAACCTGTCCAAAAAATAATTGAAAGGAGCCGCAATGAAAGTACTCAAGAATAAATCCGTTCAAAGTTTTTTAGTTCATTTATCTTCTTTAATGGCATTAGAGATTATATTTAGACTATTAAATGGGTATACTGTATTTACTTTTTCTTTAGTACGAGTATTTTTATTCAGTGGTATCTTATCAATAATTATAAGCTTTCTTATATCCTTCTTAAAACCTAAAAAAATGGCTATAGTAAATCTTATAATTATATTTGTCTATTCTTTATACATATTTATTCAAGTAGGATATCTTAATTACATGGGAACTTATATGTCTACTTCTGTATCATCACAATTCGGAGCTATAACATCTTATATACCAGAGTTCATAAAGTCTCTTAAACCATCATATTATTTCTTATTTACACCTTTTATTTTTTATCTATTATTAAATATTGCTATTAACATTTACTTAAATCGTAATCTTAAAGCTTTTATGATAAAGAGGAGATATACTCATGAAAATGCGATTATGTTAATTACATCCATGATTGGCATTCTTACTTTTTCTATGCTTTATTATAATTTTTTAGATGATAGATATATGCAAGCAGAACAAGCTGTATCACTTATTCAGTTATTTAAAAATGGTGATCAACCAAGTTTATATGTTAAAGAATTTGGTATAATGCCATATAGTCTAATTGATCTTAAAAATAAAGCTTTACCAAGTGAAAATATAACTCTTAATCCTGAAAGTGATTTATCTTTAGCCGTAAATGAAACTAGAGAATATGATGATCAATTATGGCTTGATTTAATTGCTAAAGAAAAAAATAGTACCTTAAACTCTCTTAATAATTATTTTATAAATAATACGATAACAAGTACTAATGATAAAACAGGAATATTTAAAAATAAAAATCTTATCGTAATAATGATGGAATCCGTAAATGATATTATTGAAAATCCGGAATATTTTCCTAACTTTAATTATTTAATGAATAATGGTTGGAACTTTACAAATCATTTTTCGCCAAGAAGTAATTGTCCAACATCTAATAATGAATTTTCTTCTCTTACAGGTTTATATGCTGATGCTAATATATGTACTGCTAATATATATTCTGATAATACATATTTTAATTCATTATTTAATTTATTTAATGATGCCGGATATTATACTAATAGTTTTCATAATTATAATAATAAATATTATAATAGAGAAATTTATCATCCCAATATGGGATCACAAAAATATCATAACGCTGAAGATATGGGACTTACTATTAATCCGTATGATTATGAATGGACATCTGATGAAGATATGATTAAGTATTTTTTAACTACGATTGATGATGAAGTTCCTAAAGGTAAAAAGTTTATGAGTTATTTAATTACCGTATCATCTCATAGCTCTTATCAATATGAATCAAAATATGGTGATATGTATCTTGATATGACAGAAGATACTGACTATTCAATGCCTATTAGAAGATACCTATCTAAATTAAAAGTCGTTGATAATGCAATTGGCCTTTTAATGAAAGGCCTTAAAGAAAAGGGCATTTTAGATGATACCGTTATTGTTCTATATGGCGATCATTATCCATATAGTTTAGGAGATGACTTATTAAGCGAAGTGCTTGATAGATCTTTAGAAGGCTATGAAAGAGAAAGAACACCACTTGTTATATATAACTCCAAGATTACACCAGAAGAAATGGATGGCTACACTAGCTATCTAAATCTAACTCCAACACTTGCTAATCTTTTTGACTTAGATTTTGATCCAAGATTGTATGTTGGCGAGGATTATTTTAGTAAAGAGTTCTCTGGTATCGTTACACTTCCTGATTTATCTTGGCGTAATGAAGATTTATATTATGAATCAACAACAGGCGAAGTAACTTATTATACTGATAAAACGTATACTCCTGAACAAATAAAAGCAATAAATCAAAAAATTTATAATAAAAATAATGCTTCTTTGCTTGCAATAAGGTATAATTATTTTGCTTACCTCGAAAAAGAGGTAAATAATAAAGAAAAAGAGGTTGAGAGCTAATGAAAAATGTTATTATTGTAGAATCACCAGCTAAATGCCGTACTATTGAAAAATATTTAGGTAGTAAAGACTATGAAGTTGTTTCCTCTAAAGGACATATTAGAGACTTAGCTACAAGTGGTAAATATGGTTTAGGTATCGATATTGAAAATGACTTTACGCCTACTTATGAAATAATTAAAGGTAAGAAAAAGGAAGTTTCAGCTCTAAAGAAATTAGTTGCAGAGGCCGATCACATATACCTTGCTACCGACCCCGACCGTGAGGGAGAAACTATTTCATGGCATTTATATGATGAACTTGCTATTAAAGATAGTAAATATGATCGTGTTGTATTTAACGAAATTACCAAAGATGTCGTATTAAATGCTTTGAAAAATCCGCGAAGAATTGATATGAACTTAGTTCATAGTGGTGAGACAAGAAGATTTTTAGACCGCATTATTGGTTTTAGACTAAGTAAATTAATGCAAGCTAAAACATCTGGTAAATCCGCGGGCCGTGTTCAAAGTGTTGCATTAAAACTAATTGTCGATAGAGAAAGAGAAATTCTTGCTTTTGTACCTAAAGAATATTGGACTATTGAAGCTGATTTTAAAGACTTCATGGCAACTCTTGATACTTATCATGGCAAAGAAGTTGAGATTAATAATGAAGCTGAAGCTGATGTTATTTTAGGCAAATTAAGTAATGATTTTATTGTTGAGGATATTGAAGAAAAAGAAAAAAATCGTAGTTCTAAAGAAGTTTTTAGAACCTCTACCTTACAACAAGTAGCCTCATCCAAACTAGGCTTTTCGGCATCAAGAACAATGAGCATTGCCCAAAAACTTTATGAAGGTATTAATATGGGCGGTGACCATGCTGGTTTAATTACTTATATGCGTACTGATTCAACGCGTATTTCAGATGAATTTGTTAAATCAGCGTTTGCCTTTATTAATGAAAACTATGGTAAAGAATATGTAGGTTATGTTAAAAAAGGTAAAAAAGTTGAAAACGAGCAAGACGGCCATGAAGGTATTAGGCCGACATCTATAAATAGAAAACCAGAAGATGTAGCAAAATACTTAAGTGCCGAAGAATTAAAATTATATAAATTAATTTATGCCAGAGCCGTAGCTTCTTTAATGGCCGATGCTAAAGTGCTTGCTACGACTTTGAAACTTAATAATAAGGATTATATTTTTAAAGCAACCGGCTCTGTTCTTACTTTTGATGGTTATTTAAAAGTATATGGTGAGTATGAAGATCAAAATGATACCATACTTCCTAACTTACAAGGTGTTAAAACACTTACAACAAAGAAGATTGATAAACTACAACACTTTACAAAACCACCTGCTAGATATACTGAAAGTTCCCTTATTAAAGAACTTGAAAGTCTAGGCATTGGTAGACCATCAACTTATGCAACGATTATTGCAACAATTAAAGATCGTGGCTACGTAAATATTGAAGATAAAAAATTTGTGCCTACTGAAGTAGGCTTTGAAACTACTGATAAGCTTCAAGAATTCTTTTCATCTATTGTTAATGTTAAGTATACAGCTCAAATGGAAGATGACCTAGATAAAATAGCTGAAAATAAAGCAGATTATCTTAAAGTATTAAGAGAATTTTATGATGGTTTTGCACCACTTGTGGACAATGCTTTTAAGAATATGGAAAAGAAAGCTCCA
>CANRMZ010000091.1 GCA_947631885.1 uncultured Bacilli bacterium | reverse complement strand
AAAAAAAGCTCTTATTTGCAAGAGCTTTTATCTAGAGCTTGGCGCATTTTAGCCTTTATTCTTTGAATAGTATTATCAATTTGTTTAGGAGTCTTATCCAAAGCCTTAGCAATCGTCTTATAATTAGTACTATTAATCATATAGATAAAAACTTCATATTCAAAATTAGATAAACATTTTTTAGCAACATCTACCACTTCATTATAAGTTTCAATTGAAGTTAAATTACTAAGAGGATCAGTGCCATCAGTTAAAGATTCTTGTAAATCCTTCCCCATTTCATTTGTATAATTTAGAGATAAATGATTTTTTTCTAAACGATTTTTATTAGTAGAGTACTTAGCAATTATTTTTAAAACTCTTCTTTCAATACAAATTGATAAAAAGGTTTTTAAAGAAGCGTTCTTGCCCACTTGAAAACTATGAATACCATCACTAAAGCCATAAGAAGCCTCACATAATAACTCTTCTTTATCTATTTGATACATACGAATAATTCGGTAATGTTTCTTAATTATAGCATCTATTAGATAATGATATTTAGCATATATAACATTGCTGACATTTTCATCCGCTTCTCCTAGCATACTGATTATTTCGCCTTCGGAAATATCTTCGTATTGTTGATTCATCTTCCACCCATTTCGTATAAGAAGATTCCAGCACTTACGGAAGCATTTAAACTATTTATCTTTCCATACATAGGAAGCGAAATAACTTCATCTGAATTTTCTTTAACTAACTTACTTACTCCTTCTCCCTCACTACCAATAACTAAAACCTTTTTATCAGCATAGTCTACTTCTTTATAGTTTTTACCATCCATATCAGCACAATAAATAAAGTAGCCATCTTTCTTTAATTTATTAATAGCATTATTTAAGTTAGATACCATAATAATTTTAACATTATCTATAGCACCTACGGAAGTTTTAAAAACTGTATCATTTACTAAAACGCTACGATCTTTAGGGATAATTATATTAGTAGCCCCGATACATTCACAAGTTCTAATAATTGCTCCCATATTATGAGGGTCTGTTAAATGATCAAGCATAACAATAAAATCAGAGTCTATATCATCCATTGTATAATATTTATAATCAAAAATATCGATTACTACCCCTTGATGATTACCCTTTACTTTAGAATCCAAAACGTTATTATTAACAAAATCATATTTAATATTATTTTCCTTTAAATAAGGAAGATAGTCCTTACGAGAGGTATAAACTTTCTTAATTTTACTTACTTCAAGTTCAAACAAGACATTCTTACCATATACTAACATCACAAACCTCCTTAAATATCGAATATATTATAACACATATTAGACATTTATTTTACTTAATATTTTTTAATATTTTTAAAAGAAAAGGGAAAAATAATATATAATTAGGATAATGAAGGAGTTGATACAAGATGAAGTGTGCTATGGTAACACAAAAAAGAACTATTGAAACAAGAGATATAAACGAACCAGCCTTTGGAACTGGTAAAGTTGTTGTAGAGGTTAAAAAAGCAGGTATATGTGGATCGGATATCCATTATTGGGATGCTGGAGAGCCAAATGGTCTTGTTATGGGCCATGAACTATGCGGAACAGTAATTGACACGGGATCAAGAGCTGATTTAAAAATCGGTGATCGCGTTACTGCCCTTCCTATTTCCCCATGTGGTAAATGCCCAGCATGTAAGTCTGGTAATCCTCAATACTGTCCTGAAACTTGGAATGATGCTGTTGGTTTATCCCTAACAAGTCCAGGTGCTTATGCATTAAAAACTAGTTTAAGGCCTGATCTTACAATTAAAGTTCCAGATGAAATGACTGATGATGAAGTTGCAATGGTAGAACCAACCTCCGTATCATTTCATGCTGTTAGATTATCTGGTATTAAACCGGGTGATAACGTATTAGTTATTGGTGCTGGTATCATTGGTGATATATGCGCAATGATAGCCAAAAAAGCTGGTGCAAGTTTTGTAGCTGTTAGTGAAGTAAACGAAAAACGTGGCGAAAAGGCTGTAACTCTTGGCTGTGCTGATAAATTCTATAATGCTAAAAGTGAAACTTTTATGCAAGAAGCATTAGAAAATTGTCCTTTTGGCTATGATATTGTCTTTGATTGTTGTGGCAACACTCCTGCAGTATCTTCTGCTGTAATGCTTGCTAAACCAAACGGCACCATTGTTCTTGTGGGTGTTTCTCTTGATAGTATTTCTTTCCCTTCTGCTGTAACTGTCACAAGAGAACAAAAGCTATATGGAGCTATTGGTTATACATTTGATGAATTTGCTGAATGTATTAATTTGATAAATAAAAAGAAATTTAATGTTAGTAAATTTGTTGATGATATAGTTCCTATTGAAGGTGTTCAAAAAGCCTTTGAAAGATTAACATCTGGCGAGGATGATGCCATCAAAATATTAATTGATCCTACAAAATAAAGAAAAGCGCTTCAATGAAGTGCTTTTTTAATCTATTTTCATTTAATACATTTTCCTAATTCTGTTAAGAACTCCTTCTGCTACTTGAACAGATGCATCCATTTTATCTGAATTTGTGGTATCGATTAATTTTATTGTATCACAATTTTGACTAATTTTAGGCAGCGTTCTAAGAAAAGCGCTATTGTATCTTTCAATATCCTCCGATCTTATTCCCGTTAAAGCTAATGAACTTAAATAATACCTTTTCATAGCTTCTTTACTACTGGTATATAAAGCGTAAAAACATTCTATATAATTTTTATGATTTTTTATTTTTTTAAAGAATGTATTATATTGTTCGTCACTTACAATTCCTAAAGCATGATACATATCATACCAAACAAATAAATCTAAAACTCCCTGGTCACATACAATAATATCGTTATTTATAAGACTATCTTCAATAGCTTTTAGACAAGCATCATATTGTTTACTAATAAAGTTCACATTATCTTGTGATAAACCAGTTTCATGGATCATACTCACAGGGTTCCTTAAAGGAGATACTCTAAAATCAGCTTTTTGTAAAAAGTCAGTTAAATTGTCAACACAGCTTGTTTTACCGGATCTAGGGCTTCCTGATATAGTTACAACGATTGGGGTTTTTAAATCACCATATTTTTCTCTTAATTTTCTTATTTCATCTTTCTTTTTATCAAGATATCTTAAGTTTTCCAAAAGTTTAGGATTTCCAACAAAAAAGGTAGCTATTTCATTATCGTATACAACCCTATTTGTATCTATACTAGTATCAATTTCTCTGTTTGCTTTTCTATCTTTGGCTACTAAACTTAGAGCTCTCTCTTTTTTAGAATTGTTACATTCCCTTATAAAAGGCAGCTTTTTAATAAGACTATCTATAACAAATAATCCTGAAGAATTTCCTTCCTTAAGTTCACACTCTATCATATATTGTTCAGGATACTTTTTATCATGAAAGTAAGGTGTAGTCCTATCAAATACTAATTCATAGATTCCTCCCGCTTTTTCTAGATAATACTTTTCTCTCGTTGTATTTAAGGTTATAACCTCCTCTAAAGAATTAATAGGAATATTCCATTCACTATTTAGAAAATCAATAACTTCTTCTTTGGAAGAAAAATTTTTTTCATCTCTTTTTGAAAGAGAGGTCTTATCTTTAATAGGTCTTTTTACTGTCCATTCAACTTTGCCATTACAAACCCTCTTTCTAATCGCTATTCGATAACTTTCAAGTATTGAATCATGGTCATAATAAACATCCTGGTTTTGTACTGTTTTTGGACTAGAAAGACCTAAAATTGTCTTAACTTCTTCAAAAGCAATTTCAGGATTTTGCGTTAAATTTTCATCAAATACATATTTCTTTTCTTGCTCTATTTCTGGAGCCATTAATCTTTCTATTTCTTTTAAGATATTATCAATTTCTTTTTTGGGAACATTATCTCTTTTTAATAGGATAGTTAATAACCTAGTATCAATAGCTATTATATATTTTTCTTTTTGAAGTGATGAATTTAATATTTTAGATGAATCGGATATGTCTTGGATTATTCCTTGTTTGTTAACAAAAACTTTATTAGCTTTATTATATACACTTACTTTTGATTTATCTTGAAAAACTACTTCGGGATATTTTTCTAAAACTTGGCATCTTGATAATAATCTTTTAATAAAATGTTTGTATTTGGGCTCATTATCATATTCTTTAATTAAAAAATCACTATCTATTTTTCGGGTGCTTAATAGATGAGAATATCTTCTTAAAATAGGATTATTGCTATCTAAATGTTCTCTAAAAATATTATTCATCTCTACTTCTGAAGTATCCCAAGTAAGTTTAATTCCTGCCTCTTTTAAAAACTTATCAAATATATCTTCAAGTATTCTAGTAGATGAATTCAAATACAAAGTATCATATAATTCAAACCTTTTATTAAAGAAATTAGCTATTTTAAATTCGGCATCACCATCGAAACCGACCTCTAAAGCACCATCTATACTTTCCAGTTCAATGCTATCTAATATAGATGAGAAATCATTTTCTTCTCCTAAAGCATAACGAGAATCACGATAGATATAGTCTATTCTATCTATATCAATACCTCCAGATAAGAGCTTACAAATAACAAATACTAAGTTTTTGCTATCTTCAACAGTACCTGAAGATTTTACTTTTTCTTTTAACTTAAGTAAGTATACTGTTTTCTCTAAAACAGACTGTCCAAAATTATCAACAATTGCTTTATGAATTTCAGTTGTAGGATCAAGCAATAATTTTTCGGTTCTATCTTCATGAGTTCCTTCAAGTTGCTTTTCTGATACGTGAGAAAAGCAACCATGGCCAATATCATGTACTAAAGCCATAACCTTTATTGCTCTTTCATCATCTTTATCAATATTTAAAATATCCGAAAATTTTCTTTTGCATATTTCTATAAGCTTACAAGCCATATAATATGTTCCTATGCTATGTTGATATCTTGTGTGAGTAGCATTAATATTTGAGTTAAGCCCAAGTTGTGTCTTTTGCTTAAGGCTACTGAATTCTTTGCTATTTATTATATCTTCATATTCTTTTTCAATTACAATTCTCCCCCATATATCATTAATGGTCATACATTTCTCCTTCTATTCTTTGCGTATATTTTACGCTTTATTCTCTTTATTAAAAATCCACCCCTAAAAGAGGTGGATTTTCTCATCGGCCTATAAGGCCAACTACTGGCGGCCACCATTTGGTG
>CANRMZ010000090.1 GCA_947631885.1 uncultured Bacilli bacterium | reverse complement strand
CCCAAAAGATAATATCTACAAGTAGTAAAAAAGTAAAGGTACGTTTTTGGCAAAGATGGATGTCCAAAATGTGCTGCTGCTAATGAATTTTTTACGGACCTTGCTAAAGATAAAGATTATAAAAGTAAGTTTGATTATAATTATATTGAGCTTTATGACGAAAAGTGGAATCCCTACGATTTTGGCGTAGAACAACTTTTATTTGATGTTGCTACTTATTTTGGTGATGAATTTACAGGTACACCATACATCGTTGTAGGTGAAAAAAGCTTTAAGGGCTTTGCTGAAAACTTTGAAAGTGGTATGAAAAAAGAAATTACTAGATGCTCTAAAGCAAGCAAATGTAATGACCGTGTTAAGCAAATGTTTAATAATGAACTAGACTAGCAAATGCTAGTTTTTTAATGATTTTATTTAAATAAAAAATACTAACACGTTATATGTTAGTACTATAGTATTCTTAAAAGCCTTCTAAGCGAGGCTTTGTTAGCAAATATGGTATCCCCGGGTGGATTCGAACCACTGACCGACCGCTTAGAAGGCGGTTGCTCTATCCAGCTGAGCTACGAGGACAGCACAACTAAATTATATATCAAGTCTTTGTAAATATCAAGCAATTTGTGTACATTTTAACTACTTGCTAGTTAATATTTATATCAACTTTATCGATATCATAAGTATCTCTAATTGATAAAGATAACGTATACATTATTTGCTCATTAATTTCTTTATCTGAAAGGCCTGCGATAAGATCATTATTAAATGATAAACTGATGCTATCTTCAAGAATTTGGTAGCTTTTAAGTTCATAAGAGGCATTTAAATAACTTATTAAATTAGTTTCGTAGATAGGCGTACTTTGTAGTTCATTAACAATTATTTCAACAGGTTCTATTTTTTCGTTACTTATCTTACTAATAGGTATATAGTAATAGTCATCATTATCTTTACCTATATAGTAGGTTGTTGTCATAGTGGTATCTTTGATATCATTTACATCATAAGATTTATTAATACCTAAAGACCTATCTAGTATTTTAGGTAAACTTTTTCCTGAATTAGGATAGTGGTCAAGTAAGGAATTTTCTACATAAATCATTATCCCTTTTATACCATCAAGCTCTACTAAAGAGTAAGTCAAAGATTCAAACATTTTTTCTTCATTATAAGCACTTACATTTAAAAATTCTTTAGTAAAATTTATCTTTAAAATTTTATCTTCAATTGTATAATCAATTACTTTTGTATCACGGGGAATTAAAGCTATAAAACTGTTTGGAAGAAGTAAAGAAGTTTCACTGTCAATTGTTAAAAGATCAATTATGTATTTGATATCATCATCCTTGTTCATTTTTTTCGCGGAAGCTCTTGCAACATAGCCATCTTTTTGCACGGCATATATGGGAAGAGAAACTTCATCAACATAAATTACTTCCTCGGGAATTGATAACTCATCAGTTTTAGGAAATAAATAAAATAAAAACATTATTACAAGGGCTAAAGATGCTACAATTATTCTTTTGATAGCACTTCGCTTAAGCATAACATCACCTATAAAAATATATGTTTTAGTAATTTTGTTTATACCAAATAAAAAGTCAGCTTTAAGCTAACTTTATTTTAACGAAATTACTTCAAGCTTTAGGAGTTCAATGATAGCATTACATCTACCACTTACTCCTAACTTCTGCATAGTGTTTGATATATGGTTACGTACAGTTTTCTCGCTTATGCCTAAAGTAGAAGCAATTTCTTTAGTTGATTTATTCCTAACTAAAAGTTCAAATATTTCTTTTTCTCTTTTAGTTAATAGTTTGTTACCCATATGCCTCACTTTCTTGTCCACTGTATTTTATGATTTTGTTTAAAAGAAAGTGTAGGGTTTAGCCTAATTAACTGCTGAATTTAACGGTAATGTACATATCTTCATTATACAAGCTTTGAACTTCTTTAATAATTTTGTTTGCATAACTAGTTCCTTGATCTTTATCCGAAATTGTAATATTTATTTTATTACCTTCGATTGTGACACAACTATCTTTGGCAAACTTTTCTTTAATTTTTTTTTCGATTTCCTCAATCTTACCTTTTTTATTATTTAAGTTTTGGAGTTTTTCATATGCTTCATTTTTATCTGTTACAGTAGCACTAGAATCTAGTAATACTTTTTGAGCTTCTTCCATTTGCGAAAGCATTTCTTCTTCAGCTTCAACTTTTAGAGCTACAATGATATCATTTTCCGTAACCTCTAAGGCTGACATATTATTATCACTATCTTTTAAAGCAAGGGTGTCATTACTTGGTAAAGAGATATAGTATATTCCTAGAACTAGAACTAAAGAAAATAGCGTAATAAACCAGAGATTTTGCTTGTTAATCATTTAGACTTTCCTCCTTGTTAATTCAACTATATGAAAATTTTTTTAAAAAAATGCATCAAAAAAAAAGGAAATTTGACCTTCACCCGATATATATAAATGTAGAAGGGAGGAAAAGACCCAATGAAAAAAATGGTTATTGTCAGTCAACATGATGCTAAAGATTGTGGTGCATGTTGTTTACAATCAATTATCCGCTACTATGGGGGTTATGTTCCGGTTGAAAAAATTCGTGATGACACTTATACCACTGTTAAAGGAACAAGCGTATATCATTTAGTAGAAGCAGCAAAGAGTTACGGATTTGATGCAGTTGCTAAAAAATACGTTAATAAAGATTTAAACAGTGTTATGACTCCTGCTATAGTGCATGTAAAATATCCAAATGGACTTTTACATTTCATGGTTCTTTATAGTTATGGTAAAAAAGTAATAGTAATGGATCCAGCTAAAGGCAAAGTTACTTTAACTTTAAATGAATTTAATGAAATATTTAGTGGAGTCGTTATAGAGTTAGCGGTTAAAAGTCCTATAATGCTCTTAGAAAAAGAAACGAGTATTTATCAGTTATTTTTTAAGATATTACTCACTAATAAAGCATTATGTATAAGAGTATTTCTTTATACTTTAATACTCATGATTTTAACTATTACATTAGGGATGTATTTCAAAGTTATATATGAGATGATTATGAACCATTATGATGTAAGTATAATTAAATGGGCAATTTATCTTTTCTGCATTATTGTTATTGCTAAAATAGTAGTAAGTTATATCAAAAGTTCATATGAAAATTATATTAACAAGAATATTGATGTAAATGTACTAAGTAATTTTATTACCCATACATTTCGCCTTCCTTTGAAAGTTATTGGTGATAGATCTACCGGTGAAATCATTACAAGAGTTAATGAAATTTCTAATATCAAAGATTTGTTTTCAGAGATATTTGTGTCATGTACTTTAAATTTGATTTTATCGATAGGTAGCCTAGTTTGTTTATTTTATATAGATATGAGACTTTGCTTAGTTCTTTGCTTAATTATTCTTATCTATATAATATTATCTTTAGTAACTAACTCATATATTTACAAAAGAATTAAACAAAATATCAACTTTCAAACCATAGTTAATGCTAAACTAATCGAACGTCTTGATATGATTCATAGCATTAAGAATTTGGATAGAACAGATAAGGTTCTAAATGATTTAGAAAAAGATATATGTAATCTTTTATATGATCACTTTAGCTTTTCTAAATTTATAGTGATGTTAAACTCATTAAAAAATAGTATAGATGAAATAGGGCAATTTATAATTAATACTTTAGGTTTATATTTTATCTATACAGGTAAATTACAAATTATTAGTTTAATAACTTTTAACACAATAATGATGTATTTTACTGATCCAATAAAAAATATTATGGCTATTTTACCGAAGTTTAATTTCTTACGAGCATCATTTCGGAAAATAAGTGAATTTATAGATTTGGATGAGGAGGTAATGGGTAAGACCGAAAAATTTGTAAATGATGATATAACTTTCCAAGATGTTAGTTTTTCTTACGATAAAAATATCAACATCCTAGATAATCTATCTTTTACCATAAAGAAGGGAGAGAAGATTATGTTAAAAGGCCCAAGTGGCAGTGGTAAAAGTACAATATGTAACTTACTACAAAGAAATATAAATCCTGATGAAGGAAAAATTCTCATAGGTAAGAAAAACCTTTTGGATTACTCATTAAAAACGGTTAAAAATAATATTTGTTATGTGGGCCAAAAAGAGAAAATCTTTAGTGATACAATAAAACAAAATATCTTATTTTATAATGATCTGAATGATACATTTGATAAGGTATGCGAAGTATGTGCTATTGAAGACATTGTTAAAAATAAAAGATTTCGCTATGACAGCGGTATTGATAATGATAGCAATTTATCTGGAGGCGAAAAGCAAAGAATTATTTTAGCTAGATCTTTACTGAGTGATAGTAACATCTTAGTTTTGGATGAAGCTTTAAGTGAAACAGATTATGAACTTGAGAAACAAATTATCAACAGCATAAAGAAAACCTTTCCTTATAAAACTTTAATTTATGTTTCTCATAAAAATTTAGATGATATGTTTGAAAGGGTAATCGATATCAGTGCAACATAGTTATGCCAGCCTTTATTATCTTACTTATAAAAAGCATGTTTTATTAATTATTTTGTTCATAATCATAATTACAAGCTTTGTTATATCATTTAATACGAAAGCTTATAGTTCTTACAAAACTTATGGTATCTATTTAGATAATCATCTTTATGTAGACATTCCTACCGATAACTCTGACGTAGTAAAAAAGGGAAGTTATTTAAAGATTGATGATGAAAAATATGATATTCAGATTGAAGAAATATCAGATTTACAAGTCGAAGGAAATATTAACTATCAAACATATTCTTTAAAAAGTTTTAGAGAATATAAGAATAATCAAATAGTTGAAATGACTTTCTATTATAATAAGCAAAGAATAATAAAAAAGATAATTAATCTTATCTTTTAGAAAGGAGAAGAAATGGAGGTTTTAACAATTGATGAAGCCAAAACATATACCGGAGGATTTAAGATAACTCTTGGTGCAGCAGTTATTGCTAGTGCTCTAATAAGCTTTGCTTTAGGCTTTGTTAATGCGTTTTTTAGCCCCACATGTAGTAAATAATGAATCTAGATAAAAATGAAGCATTAAATTGCTTTGGTGGAGCAGGAATTACCGCGTCTTTTGTAGCGGCAATCACAACTTTAATAAACGCTGTTTATGGCATTGGCCAAGATATCGGTTATACGTTTAAAAGA
>CANRMZ010000089.1 GCA_947631885.1 uncultured Bacilli bacterium | reverse complement strand
CTCTTCTGCAATACGGCCATGTGGAAAATAGCAATTGTAGGAGCGTTGTTTTTTTTCTTATAACCAACACCCTTCTGTTAAACTTTCAAACAAACCATCGCTAAACAATTCTCTGTTGTAATGTGTTATAAATGATGTTGTTTGCAAAGATGTGTAAGCAATAAGTATTGACAACGAATTTACAAATAATTAAATATTAAAAACTATGAGTTATTATTTCAACAAAACTATTGAAGCTGATTTTGAAACAGTAAAGAAAAATGTAATTGAAGAAGATCTGGAGCCATTACTTGAAGAAATAGATAAATATTATAAATAATATATGGAGATAATATGAAGAAAAAAGAATATCGCAAAATTATAAAAAACGAAAGACATATTACTTATCGTAATGCCTGGCATTTAGGTTGTATTACTTGTTATTTTGTTATGATTTTATTAATTACAACTTTATTAGTATTTTTAAATGAACTACCTATTAAACCATTTTTTGTTATCTATTTTTTAGCAGCTTTATTTATTGGTATTCCGACGATTATTATTGATCAGCTTAATGATAAACAGATGGAAGATGGTATGAAATACTATGAAGAAAATAATAAGACTAAAGATGGTGTAGATTATGTCGGTTATCTTAAAGTTATCGAATTTATTTCTATGATGCTTCTTATTATATCTCTTATTACTATTTATTTCCGTTTCTTAAAATATGATTATAAAGAAATTCTTTTAGGAGATATGACTAGTATTAAAGCTAATAAAATAGATATTGATAATGCTTTAGATATCTATGTACCTATAGGTTTTAAAACTACTAAAGATAATCTTGCATATAAACCTGAAGATAATATTGAATATAGTATTACTTATGAAAAAGATGATACTTACATCGGTATCTATTTTACAAATACTGATTTAAAAGAATCGGAAGTTTATAATTATGCATCTTCTTTAGGATTTTATTATAAAGAAAATGATGGTATTGAAGTAAGTGATGATTTAAATACCATTAGCTTTATTGATGATGATCAATATTACTATATAAGTTATTACTCCTATAAAGATAAACTAGTTCAAGTTACATACTCTTGTGATGAAGATGATATAAATATCTGGGAACAAGGATTTGTTACCATAAACAATAATATTAACTTTAAATAGTTAATATTTTTTAAATGAAATATCATTGATTTTCACCAGTAAATACTATATAATGGTATTAAGAGGTGAAAATATGATAATTACTAATGTAATAGCTAAGAATAATTTATTTAATTATTCTAATAAAAATAATAAAGTAAGTAGAGATATTAAAAATGGGAAATTATTTAAAATAATAAAAGGATTATATGAAACAGATCCGAAGACACCCGGTTATTTACTCGCGGGTAGTATATATGGGCCTTCATATATTTCTTTTGAATACGCTTTAGCTTATTATGGATTAATACCCGAAAGAGTAAGTACGATTACTTGTGCAACTTTTGATAAGAAAAAGAAAAAGACATATGACACAAGCTTTGGAACTTTTACTTATAGAGATATCCCGGCCTTGGCTTATCCCGAGGAGATTGTTTTAAAAGTTGAGGGTGAATATTCTTTTCAAATAGCAAGTCCGGAAAAAGCTTTATGCGATAAATTATACACATTATCACCTTTACTAAACTATGATAATCTTGAAAATATGTTATTTAATGATTTACGAATAGATGAAAGTGAGTTTAATAAATTAGATATAAATAAAATAGAAAAACTAAGTGATTTATATCATTCAACTAACGTTAGCTTACTTGCAAAGTATATGGAGAAAAACAAATGAATAATATAATTGAACAAATGCTTGATTCTTATGAAATAAAAAATATGAGTGATGAAATAAATGCTTTAAAGGAAATAATCCAAGAACTAGTATTATTAGGCTTATCAAGAGGAGGCTTTTTTGAAGAAGCGGCTTTTTATGGTGGCACCGCTTTAAGAATATTTTATAAATTAGATAGATTTTCTGAAGATTTAGATTTTGCTTTAATTACTCCCAATAAAAAATTTGATTTAAGTAAATACTTTGGCTATATAGAAAAAGAGTTAAATGCCTATGGCGTAAATTTGGAAATTAGTACAAAGCAAAAACATAATGAAACAAATATTTCTTCAGCATTTTTAAAGGGAGATACTCTCGAACTTATTTTAAAATTTTTCCCTAATGAAGCAAATCACCGATATGATCATACTCTTAAAAATATCAAAGTAAAGTTTGAAATCGATATTAATCCTCCGAAGGGAGCAACGTATGAAATAAAGTATAAATTACTTCCAAGTCCCCATCAAATAAGACTATATGATAAATCATCTTTATTCGCAGGTAAAATACACGCTATATTATGTCGTAATTGGCAAAAAAGAACAAAGGGAAGAGACTTATATGATTATGTATTTTTTTTAGCTAATAATATAAGTGTTAATTTAGATTTATTACAAAACAAATTAATTGATTCCGAATATATTAAAGAAAATGAACCATTTAATATAGAGGTATTAAAAGAATTATTAAAAAATAAATTTAAAGAAATAGATTTTAAAGAAGCTAAAGAAGATGTAATACCCTTTATAAAAGATCCTAATAATTTAGAATTATGGAATAGTGATTTTTTTATAAATATAACAGAGCAATTAAAGTAATTTGTTAATATTTATAATAAACTACTAAATAAATAAAAAATATTGTATGAAAATTAAAAATATCTTCCATTATATAAATGGAGGAAAAATATGGTAATTTACATCGGGTAGTAAATAGTAGTTATTTAAGAAGTAAAGTTATCTTTTAAGTAGTAAAGTTAAAGACATTATAGCATATTATTATTAATAGTAAATATGTTGAATATTTACGTAGTGTAAAATAGTGTAAAACTTTCAAAAATTTTATTGACTACTAAAGTAAAGATAACTACAATAGGTAGGTATGAAAGGAGATTGGTTCGAAATGAACAAAAATTTAAAGAAATTAGGGTTACTTGTAGTTACTGCAATTGCAATGGCTATGGGTGTAAATAGTGCAAGCGCACTTAAAATAGGCGATAGAGATAATAATTTCGCTAATCCTGTTACTGATAATAGTGGCCGTAAAGTAAATGTTGTTGAAACAGCTGTTAATACATATACAATAACTGTTGAAGATTCATCATTTAATGGTACGATTACTATTATTGCAGGTGAAAATGTTACCATAAATTTAAATGGTAAAACATTAGCTTCTGAAGTTTATAACAATGGCACTTTAACTTTTGCTGGAGATGCTTCAAGTTACATGATTGGAACACTTCATAATAATACTAGTAATACTACATTAAATGTTGAAGGCGGAAATTATGCTCGTATGAAGATGGTTGGTACACCTGCACATTATTTTGTTAGAGTTATTGGTACTGTTGTACCTTCATCTTTAGCTGCTGGCATTAAGACAGCAGAAGGATTTAAGTCTGTTGCAAATAGAGATAATACTGTTACTGTAGCAGAAGCTGATGCAGATATGCATGTATTGCAAAAAGTTATATTAGGAACTGCTTCTAAAACATATCCAGATGTATCAAATGCTGGCTCTAATGTTATGCTAGATGAAGCTATTTATACAAAATCATCATTTGGAGTTTTTAAAGCTGCTTATGAGACAGCTAAAGCGTTAGTTGATGAAAACAATGCTAATCCAATTCCTCTACATAGACAAGGTGAAATTGATGCCGCTGTTACTGCATATGTTGCTGCATATAGAGGATTAGAAGAATTAGCTGCAGGTAAATATGCTACGCTTGATGCTTTAATCGCAAAAATTCAAGATAGAATTGCTACAAGAGCTGCAGAAGGTAAGAGACCATTTACTAACGCTTCAATGAAAGCTATAAATGATGCTATTGCTTATGCTCAAGCAAATCATGATTTACCTAAATCAAGAAAAGCAGAAGTTCAAACTATGATTGATAATCTTCAAGAAGCTTGGGATAATAGAGAAGTTTTAGCTAATTATTCTAAAATTAATGAATTAGAAGATGCAATCAGCGTTTTAAATCCTAAAAACTTTACTGCTGAAAGTTGGGCAAATTTAGTATTTGTTCAAAGCACTATTAATAGAGATTTATCTAAATATGATCAAGATAATGTTGATCAATATTATGCTCAATTAAAGTCTGCTTTTATGGGATTAAAAGCTAGTAACAACGCTGGCACAATCGTAACTCCTGGTGATGATGAACCATCAAATCCTGGAACAACTGAACCATCAAATCCTGGAACTACAACTCCTGGAACAACTGATGGCGGAAACAATAATTCTGGTACAACAGTTAACCCTAATACTGGTGCAACTGGAACTACTAGTGATGTAAACACTAGTGATAACGTAGCTGTTTATGCTGTTATGAACATTGCTTCATTAATTGCATTAGCTGGTTGCGGACTTGTTCTAAGAAAACAAAACTAATCAGTTGACTAGTTTGATAACTAGGATGACAAGAACTCTTACAAAAATGTAAGAGTTTTTTTATGAAATTTAACTTGAAAAAAAGGAAATTTGGCCTTCGTCCGGTATATATAAATATAGAGGGGATAATAATGGTGCCTTTATTATAAAGCCCTCATATGAAAGGAGATATTTTGACAAATGATAAGAATGTAAAAGTAAAAAAGGATTCTTTGTTTAAAACTATCTTTGGTACGGAAGAAGGAAAGCCTTTGCTTGAAACTTTATTAAAGGATATATTGCAACAAGAAGTTAAAATAATTGAATTTAAAGATAAAGAACTGCCAATAGATAATATGAATGAAAAAACAAAAATAATTGATTTACTTGTAAGAACGAATGATGAACTTGTACATATTGAAGTTAATTCAAGATCATCTAGAGCTATAAGATTTAGAAACTATGTATATTTTTCGAAAATAATCGTATCCGATCAAGAAATCGGGAAAAAATATAAAAGTGATCAAAAATATATAAGTATAAATCTTACATGTAGTTTAAGTAAAAAACACGATGTTGTAGAAATGTATTGGCTACAAGATGATGATTGTAAAAAATATATAGACAATGTAGCTATTTATGAGGTGAATCTAGACAAGGCAAGAGAGCTTTGTTATAATGGGGACAAAAGAGAAGATATAAGACATATTGGTGCCCTTACAATGACAAGAAGTGATCTTGAAATATATAAAGGTGGAGATGAATTTATGGAAAATTTAGCTAAAAAACTAGATAGAA
>CANRMZ010000088.1 GCA_947631885.1 uncultured Bacilli bacterium | reverse complement strand
AACTTAATAGTTTGCACGATATCCGCTCTTACCTCATCATATTTAGGATCAACATCATAGCCAAGTTTAGCTAATACTTTACTTGTTAATATTGCCATTTTAATACTTGATGCTACCGCATTTGGTGCCATATAAAGCCCCATTAAAACCTCACGATTAAAATGACCTGAAGGTCCAACTTCTTTGCCTTGGCCAGGAACATTTAATCTTTCTGACGCCAGATTTACTAGATCACTTCGCCCGGCAATATAGCCACCATTCGGAGCAATACCACCACCCAAGTTCTTTATAAGAGAGCCAGCCATTAAATCGGCTCCTACTTCCACAGGTGTCATACTTTCCACAAATTCTGTATAACAGTTATCAACCATAATAATGGTATCTTGATCAACTTTTTTTATAAATTCACACACTTCTTTAATTTTATCAATGGTTATACTTTTACGATCAGAGTAGCCCCTACTTCTTTGGATATAAACCATTTTTATTTTTTCGTTTTCTAAAGCTTCTTTAATAGCACTATAATCAAAATCATTATCGATAAGTTCTATTTGTTCATAATTAACCCCAAAACTTGCAAGAGAGCTATTATTTTCTTTAATACCGATTACTTCGTGAATCGTATCATATGGAAGTCCGGTTATACAAAGCATGGTATCACCTGGTCTTAAAACCCCAAACAAACTAGTCGTAAGAGCATGAGTTCCTGATATAATTTGACAGCGTACTAAAGTATCCTCAGCTCCTAAGACTCTAGCAAATACTCTTTCAATTTTATCTCTTCCGGTATCATTATAACCATAGCCTGTTGTACCTAATAGATCGGATTCCATAACATTTTCACTTTGCATGGCAGCTAAAACTTTGGCGCTATTTACAAAAGCAAGATTTTCAACTTTATTAAAAATATCTTTTAATTCTAATTCTTCTTTAATAACTAGTTCAAAAGCTTTTTTATTAATATCAATTGTATCCATTTATATTTCCTTCTTTCATATGAATTATATCTCCTGTTATATAGTTATCATTATTAACAATCATTTCAATTATTTTAAGCGATACTTCATCTTTAGTTAAAAGCTTCGGCTGCTCGCTTTTTTCTAGTTCTCGTTTTATATAATTAGGATCACATGCCCGAACATTATCAGTATCAATCCATCCGGGAGCAAGTGCACACACTTTAATATTTTTAAGATTTCTAGCCAAATCTTTAGTTAAACATTCCACCGCACTTTTCGAAGCTGCATAGTCCATATTATATTCGTTATAGCTTTCACTGGCGTCTAAAGACGACATATTAATAATTGTGCCCTTTTCATTATAAAGAGCAAAATACTTACATAGCAAAAAGGTTCCAAGGACATTAGTCTTTAAAACATCCATGAAACTATCAGCATCTTTTTCTAAGAAAAATTCATCTTTTGATAGGGCTGCTAAATTAATAAGAACATCTATACCATTATATTTCTTTTTTAAATATTCAAATAATTTCTTAACATCTTTTTCACTAGTAATATCGCACTTTACTAAGTCAATATTACTTGCCACTTTACTTTTATGATACGTTCCTATAATAGTAGCATTATTATATTTTAAAATATCTATTAAATTATTACCTAAATCTGAAGATGCTCCGGTTACTAATATAACTAAATTACTAAAATCCATCTTACTTTCCTACCTGTTTTTATTGTATCAAAATGGTTTTTTAAAGTCTATTAAATCTTATTTATATCTACGATATCGTCAATTCTAATCTTACTTCCCCGCATGGTTAAAAGTTCATCTTTGGTTCTCCCAATTATAGTTTCTTCGACAATATCGTTTTTTAAAGTTATCCTAGCTCTCTTCTTATAAACATAACTACTATCCGCAAAAATATCATTTATTTTAGACATTATATTGCGAGGTTTTTCATTTTCTTCAATAGTATTGTTACTACCATAAAATCTTTCTTGCGAATTATTTAATTTTTCTTTAATTTCAAAAGCCGTTACCTTTGGTAAATTATTCATTATTATCACCTACTAAAGTATATGTAAAACCAAAGAATATTGCTACTTATAATTATCTTTCTTAATAAAAATTACATACTAATAACATGACTAAATTAAAGGATAATAGAATCTATTTATATATATTTATATTTTTTATTATAAGTGTTATAAATTTATATAATGCGAAATATCTAAATAACCTATATGAATATTATTATATAAAGCAAACTATCTGGTATATCGCCGGGTTTATAACAATGATCTTTTTTAGCAAAAGAAATGTTAATCATCTTTTTAAATACGCCAAATTATTTTATTATGTCTTAAATATTTTACTCTTATACCTTTTATTATTTGGTGATTCTATTAATAACATTAGAGCCTGGATTAGTATTGGCCCTATTAATTTTCAGCCTAGTGAATTTATGAAACTTGCTTTAGCCTTAGTTTTAATTAATGTCCTATGTAGTAAAGATAAAAAGCTTATTAAGTTTATTAAAATGTTTATATATACTCTTATTCCTTCGATATTAGTTTTTCTAGAACCTGATACGGGAGCAATAATTTTTTATATTTTAATATTTGCTATTATGCTCTTTTTTCTTAAACTAAAATGGTATTATTACTTTTTATTTTTACTTTTATCCCTTTTACTAATCGGCGGTTTTACCTTTTTATTTATGTTTAATCAAGATATCTTAATTAAACTTATAGGCACATCCTTTTTCTACCGAGTTGATCGTCTTATTAATTTTAGGACTAATAATTACCAGCTTGATTTAGCCTTAATATCTATTTTCTCAGCCCCTTTATTTCGAAATGGCTTTAATAATATGGCCCTATATATCCCCGAGGGAGCTACTGATTTTATCTTTGCTTTTAGTATCGGTAACTTTGGTTTTATCGTTGCCCTTATAATAATTATTTTATATGCTCTATTTATTTTATACATTAATAATATTTTAAGAAAAAATCATCTAAAAAAAACCAACTATTTAATAGTTAGCTTTAATTTAATGTTTGGTGTTCAAGTTCTTATAAATATTCTAATGAATATTGGACTTGTCCCCATCATTGGCATAACTCTTCCTTTTCTTTCTTATGGTGGAAGTAGTATGCTTTTCTATTTTATTTACCTAGGAATAATTCTTTCTTTAACTACCACATTGGATAGTAATAAGAGTATGAATAGTTTCCATATGGATAAGCTGGATTAAATCCTTGTGGATAACCAGGATTTTGTGGTGCAACATTATATATTGGTCTAGGTCTAGTTAAACCTACCGCGGCTCCACCTGCAAGACCTCCTAAAAGAAATGGAACAATGAAGCGATTATCCCCATAATTATTCATAGGATATCTATATCTATTATTAGAATAGTTCATATATCTCAACCTTTCACTTTAAGATATGAGATATTAAGAATATAGCTTAATTTAATAGCCTACTTAAGTGTTCCTAAGAAATAATTCTTTTTACCTTTTTTAATAAGTAAGACTTTATCTTCAATTAAATCTTCTTTATTAATTACCCTTTCTAAATTAGTTTCTTTAACGCCATTAATACTGATAGCATTACCAGAAACCATCTCTCTGGCTTCTCTTTTTGATGAACATATCTTAGCATTTACTAAAGTATCAACGATATTTAAACCAAGTTCTATCTCAAAGTGAGGTACATCTTTAAACTGTGTTGTTAAAAAGTCAGCACTTAAGTTAAAAACATCACCAGAGAATAAGCTTTCAGCTTGCTTTACCGCTTTTTCATACTCTTCAGCACCATGTAAATCCGTAATTATTTCTTTTGCTAAAGCTTTTTGAGCAATTCTCTTTTCGGGAGCAGCAGTATGTTCTTTTTCAATATTCTCTATCTCTTCAGGAGTTAAAAAAGTAAGCATCTTTAAGTAAGAAATAATCATTGAATCTTCAAGATTAATAAAGTATTGATATAGCTCAAAGCTTGAAGTTTTATTCTTATCAAGCCATAAAGCATTACCTTCCGTCTTTCCAAATTTCTTGCCATTGGAATCAGTTACCAAAGGCATAACCATACCATAAGCTTCTTTATCAAGTTTTTTACGAATAAGCTCTATACCAGAAGTAATATTACCCCATTGATCTGATCCGGCGACTTGTAAAGTACAGCCGTAGTTCTCGTATAAATGTAAGAAATCTAAAGCTTGTAAAATCATATAAGAAAATTCAGCATAAGTAATACCTGTTTCAAGTCTAGATTTTACCTTATCTTTAGCAAGCATATAATTAACATTAAAATATTTACCATAATCTCTTAAGAAATCAAGAATATTAATATCTTTAGTCCAATCATAGTTATTTACTACTTCAAAACCAAATATTTCTTTAGCTTGTTTAGTTAGTCCCTCGATATTATGAGCTACTTCTTCATATGTAATCATCGGTCTTTCACTATCCGGTTTAGGATCGCCGATAAGACCTGTTGCTCCACCGATTAATAAAATAGGTCTATGACCATGCTTAGCAAGTCTTTTACTAATTAAGAATGATGAATAGTGACCAATATGCATGGAATCAGCAGTAGGATCTGTTCCTATATAAAAGGTAAGTCCTCCATTATTTAACTTATCAATTAATTCAGGACTACTAATATCTTGAATAAGTCCTCGCCATTTTAATTCTTCATAAAGTGTCATATATATGCTCCTTTCAAAAGAAAAATCTCATAACATATAAGGACGAGATATTCTCGCGGTACCACCTTACTTTATGAGATTTCATACACTTAATTGTTAACGCCAACTACGATTTGAAACGAGAAGTTGTAAATTTCTCTTAACTTCAATTGCTATCATTATAAATAATTATCATAAAAATTGCAAGTGAAATTCTAAATATTATACTAAAAGAAAAATTAAAAAAATCTTTAATTTTTCTACGTTACTAAATCCGGTATTCCTAAATCTGGTTCGCAAACTACAGGTACAACGCATGTTCCATCAGGAGCTTGTGGTCCATTACATGGTTCAGTTAGTTCTACACTAATAGTTTGTTCAGCAAAGGTCTGTCCGTCTGACACTTTAACTTTAAATAATTGATTATATAGTGCATCAACATATGTTTCTAAATTAGATATAGTTATTATATTACTATTTGTTGAAATAATGCTATCAGTTGAATTTCGTCCACATTTTTCCTGAGTTTTACTACATTTTGTACAAGTATTTTCAACAGTATAAGTATAATTCCCACTTCCACCTTTAGCATTAACAGTCAGTTTTACTGTATAATATTCACTAGTATCAACTTCTACTTTTGTTATTTCAAGTGGCTCATCTTTTTTTCTATCAAAATATAAGTTACATCTATAATTTTGATTTGTAGTTAAAATCATATTATTATTGTTATATGATAAAACCTCTGCTACATTTTCAGTATTATTGCATTTACTTTTGGCTGTATTAAGTTGGTATTGACTTTC
>CANRMZ010000087.1 GCA_947631885.1 uncultured Bacilli bacterium | reverse complement strand
TAAGATTATCTTCTGTCAAAAACCATATCAGGATTTTTTAAAGCTCTAGTTTGATAGCCTAAGCACTCGTATCCTTCATGTAACACTTGATTATCAACACCACCTAAAAATCTCGAATAATCAAGGAAGCTATATTCAGGTTCATAAGAAAAGTCTTCCGTTTTTTCATAGTAAGAGCCATTTCGATAAAACATCGTAAAGCCATCAAAATAGTTTTTAAAATCTTCCATGCTAAGCTCTATCCATCCATCATTTAATATTTTTTCAGCTGTAGCTTTTCTTGAAGGAGTCATCATCATAAAAGCTCCTGGATTTGGATTAGGTATATAAGGGGCACCTATCTTATCTAAAGTACATCTTTTTCTAAAAAAATATTGGCTATATGTAGTGTCTATCAAAAAAATTTTACCACGATGATAAAGCAAATTAACAACATGTTTTCCTCCGCCACAATAAAGAGGAGATTCATATAAATATCCAGGTTCTATAATTTTAATTTTAGCATTTAAGCCTACTAATTTGGCCATTTTGTTAACTGCTAAGGCCGACAAACGGCATTCATTCATTAAGTCTAAACTTTCTAAAGAATGAATTCCTATCTTCTGAGCATTTTCTAAAAGTCTCATTCTTTCTTCATAGACTAAAGCATCTAAAATTTCTTCGATACTTGAATCACGATCAACTACTTTCTCATCATTGGGGTCAAAAGGTTTAGATTCAATAAGTCTTTCATTTGGAAAAAACTCCGTCATCATATGAATGTGATGCGAAATAGGAGTTAATACTTCAAGATTTGCACCCGCTTTTTCAAGTTCAACAGCGGCATGTTTATAGTATGAATACACTTCTCTTAAAATATCATATTTCTTATCAGTACTTGAAAATATGATTTGTTTTTCATATTCATCTATTTGAGCTTGAATACTGCATAGCCTTCCATAAATACTCCTAGTCATAATATCCCCTTCTTTTTAACGATTATTTATTATAACTAATAATAAAATAATGTCAATAAAGGAAGGGTTTTTGTTAATTAAATGATAAGGCTAATCTTAAATTCTTAAGAAAGAAATCTAATATATTAGCTTTTTCAACATTCTCTTTAACTGTTACATCAACTTCATTAATTAGTTTGTTTTTATCATCAAATATCTTGATGGTACCAATTATACTGCCTTTTTTAACAGGAGCTTTGATGCTATTGGCACTCATTTCATATTGATATTTTGACGGTTTTTCATCCGCTTTCAATAACTGCGTAGCATCCTCTTTTAAGATGACATCTACATAGTCTTTTTTGCCACCTTCAATTTTGATTCTACCGATAGTATCATTTTTGCTTTTTATTAGATTAACTTTATAACTATTAAAGCCATAATTTAATAGTTTTACCGTATCTTGACTACGATCTTCGATAGACTCTTCACCCATGACAACACCTATAAGTCTTAAATTATTCTTTTTTGCGGTAGATGTTAAGCAATAACCAGCGCTTGAAGTATAACCTGTTTTGAGTCCATCAACACCCTCGTAGAAACGAACTAACTTATTGGTGTTAACAAGCCATATTTGTGAACCATCTGGTCTTTTTAAATATTCTTCATATACTGAAGTAAAATTAATAATATCTTCGTGTTTTAAAAGTTCACGGGCCATTATAGCCATATCATACGCTGAAGAATAATGATTATCATCATCAAGGCCATGTACATTAGTGAAATTAGTGTTTTTTAAGCCCAATTCTTTGGCCTTTTTGTTCATAGCATCAATAAAATTCTCTTTTGAGCCATATGTCTTTTCTGCTAAAGCAGTAACAGCATCATTAGCACTTGCCATCGATACAGCTTTTAAAAGTTCCTTGACAGTATATTTATCACCAGTTTGCAAAAAGATTTGACTGCCTCCCATGGAGGAAGCTACATCAGAAATAATAACCTCATCATCATATTTCAAAGAGCCATCATCAATTTTTTCCATTATTAAGAGCAAACTCATTATCTTGGTCATCGAAGCCATCGGTCTTCTTTCGTTTTCATTTTGCTTATAAAGAATTTGTCCCGTATTTTGATCCATCAAAATGGCACTTTTAGCCTTTAGATTAAGAGTATCAGCCCATGTTAGCTTAATAGGAATCAATAATAGAATTACTAAAAACAATATTTTTTTCATATACACCTCATAATTAATAATATTTTAAAGCTATCTAAATTAGAATTTAAAACCATAAAAAAGGAACTTAAATAAATAAGTTCCAAAGTTAAAATTAAGAAGAAGCATTTGGTGCTGTCAACCCTTAATATTCCCACGTGTGTACCATGGTATTCTAAATATATACCTTTTACGTTTTGTCTTCAACAAATATGTATATCATTTACATATAGTGATGTAAACGTTTTATAAATTACTTACATAGTTAGGATTTTGTTATAATGATGTTAGGAAAGAAGGTATACACTTGGTAAAAAAGAAAAAAGATGAGTTTAAGCCTACAATATGGCTTTATATAGCATTATTTATCTTTCCCTTAGTTTTAACGCTATTATATGTCAAGAATCTAGATAATGATATTTGGTATTTGTTAAGCGAAGGAAGATATATTGTTAATCATGGTATTTATCATGTAGATCCCCTATCTATGCATGAGGGATTACAAGTCGTGGTCCAAAACTGGCTATCAGCTTCTATATTTTGGGTAATATATGACTTATTGGGTGAAATGGGATTACTATTTTTAGTTCTCATTTGTAACTTCTTCATTTGTTTTATGCTTTATAAAATTTGTATTTTAATCAGTGATAGAAATTATGTATTATCACTTTTAATAATGTTCTTATGTGATATCACATTAACATCGCATTATATTGTCTCGCGGCCTCAGATATTTAGTTTCATTCTCCTTTTAGGAGTCATCTATGTTTTAGAGTTATATGCTAAAACCGAAGATAAAAAATATCTTATTTGGCTTCCTATTTTATCATTAATCGAAGCTAACTTACATGCTTCATTATGGTGGATGATTTTCTTATTCACCCTACCATATGTTATCGATTCATTTAAAATAAAATTTCTTAATACTCACGGTTTTAAGAAAAAGCCATTATTTATTGCCATTTTAATTGCCTTTTTGGTAGGATTTATCAACCCATATGGCTATAAAATGATGACTTTTATCTTTACTAGTTATGGTGATAAATACATGCATTTATATATTAATGAATTATTACCATACTCTTTTGCTAATAATTTAGGTAAGCATATGTTTATTACTTTTGGTCTAATCGCCTTTTGCTACGCATTCTTTAGGGAAGGGCACATAAGATTTAGATATCTATGTTTATTCGCAGGAACTTTATTACTAGGATTCATGTCCATTAAAGGATTTAGCCATTTCATCTTAGTTAGTTTCTTCCCTATGGCATACTTCTTTAAAGATATTTTCCCTAAAGATTTTTCGGAATTAGATAATAAATCGAGAGCATTCATAAAAGGCATGTTGATGTTGGTTTCAGGAATTTGCTTCGCAGCTTTTGTCTTTTTACTTACCAAAGCCCCCGCGAAAGTTGAACTTAAACACGATGCCCAAGATGTAATGGCATATATGATTAAAAAGTTTGACCCCAATGATGTAACAATATATTCTTCATTTAATAATGGTGGTTTTGTAGAATTCTATGGTTACAAACCATATATAGATCCAAGAGCAGAACTTTATTTAAAGAAAAATAATAAAAAAGATGATATCTTTGAAGAGCTATATAAATTACAACATCATAATCTAGATGTTGAAAGCTTCCTTACTAAATATAATTTTACGCATTTGCTAGTTCAAAATAGTGATGTTTTATATAATAACTCCGATGTCCAAGATAAATACTTTATAATTTATGAAAATACCAAAACTGGCTATCGCTTATATATGCGCAATGATTTACTTTCTGAAGAAGAAAGAAAGGAAGCCGAAAAGCAATACACTGATGCCGTAGATAAAGCTAAAGAAGAATCAGAAAAGAAAGATAAATAAACTAAAAAACCTATAGACGGATATCCGTTATAGGTTATTTTTTGCTTTCATATTTTTGTAATTTTTCTAAAAGTTTAAAATGATTTAAATTACTTTCATAATAATCAAGTTTAGCTTTAGCATTATTAATAATTTTACCAACATAGCTTTTGGATACTTTTTTGTATTCAGCTATTTCACTTAATGATAAGTTTTCTTCAAAGTATAAACTAAATATTTCCTTTTGCTTTTCTGTAAATAAAAAGGAATAAATATCGTAAAGCTCACTGTAATAAACAAATTCTTTCATTTAATAAAATCCTTAAACAAACCATAGATGTAATTTTCAATATCAAAGGTTTCTAAATCGGTCATTTTTTCTCCTAGGCCAATAAATTTAACAGGGATGCCAACACTTTCTTTGATGGCTAAGACTATTCCACCTTTAGCAGTGCTATCTAGTTTAGTTAAAACAATACCTGTGATATTTGTAATTTCCTTAAAAGCTTCAGCTTGCATAATACCATTTTGGCCAGTAGTCGCATCAATTACAAGGAGGGTTTCATGAGGAGCTTCAGGAATAAACTTCCCTATTACGCGATTCATTTTTTCAAGCTCGGCCATTAGATTTACTTTATTATGTAGTCTTCCTGCTGTATCTATTAAAACAATATCACTATTTGCTTCCTTAGCTTTTGTTAACCCATCAAAGATAACTCCCGCGGGATCAGCATTTTCCTTACCAAAGAAATCACATTCTACCTTTTGACTCCATAACTCTAGTTGTGAAACAGCTCCCGCTCTAAAGGTATCTGCAGCAATCATCATAACTTTCTTGCCCATATTTTTATATTTGTAAGCAAGTTTAGCTATGGTTGTAGTTTTTCCTACGCCATTTACTCCAACTACTAAAATAACCGTGGGGCCATTTGGAGCCATATTTATCTTATCCGTTAAACTTTCATTATTAACATAAATGATAAATAATTCATCTACTATTACTTCGTTTAGGTAAGCTGTATCTACTATATTTTCTTTCTTTACTCTATCTCTTATTCGGTCCATGAAGTTAAAAACGGTCTTAACTCCAATGTCAGCCATGATAAGAAGATTTTCTAGTTCTTCGAAATACTCTTCACTTACCTTTGTATATTTTATTCCAAGCAAACTAAGTTTAGATACAAATTCTTCACGAGTTTTTTCTAAACCTTTTTCATAAACTTCTACTTCTTCATTCTTAGTTTCTTCTTTTTTTTGAAACTTTTCTTTAAACTTTGCAAATAATCCCATATTATAACTCTACATTATGATAAATATTTGAAACATCTTCAATATCATCTAGCAATTTTAAAAGAAGTTCAAAATTTTCTTTATCTTCACCCTCTAAAGTGATTTTATCTTTAGCAAACATACCAACTTCATCAAAATCAAATTCAACGTTTGGTATAACACTTTCAATTGCATCTT
>CANRMZ010000086.1 GCA_947631885.1 uncultured Bacilli bacterium | reverse complement strand
AAGTTATCATTCCGCCTGGATATCCAAACACATCTGTTATATTTTTCTCTATAAGAAATTCTACAATAAAATCAGACACAAATGTAATTCATGGAAAAGTAAGCGGAGGCAAAACTGTTACTGTTAATGTTGAAAATAGTACATTAGAAGGATCAAAAGTAGTTTATAATAATATTACAGGCGGAGAATCCAACTTTTTTGTCAACATTAATGGTGGTGAATTAAAAGGTGGCTATAAAAATCACGCTCGCCAAGTTATTACTATTAGTGGTAATATTAAAATGCCTTATAATTACTTAAGTGACAAAATAAAATATAATGAAGGAACAAAAGTGACATTAAATGCTTGGGAGGACAAACAAAATATTATAGTTCCTGAAGGTGTAACTCTTTCTATTCCTGAGAGTGTTAACCTTAAATATGATACTGATTCTAAATACCATATGATTGTAAATGGTATGGTTGAAGGAAATGTCAATGCTAATGTATATGATGAATATACTAAATCATATTTTGGAAGCATAAAAAAAGCTATGGTAGCTGCTAAAAAGGAAAGTTATATAAAGGTCTTAAAAGATTATACAGAACCAGATGGACTTTCATTTGTAGCTCAAACCGGTTCTGGTAATAAACATACAGAAAATGATATAGTTTCATTTATTGTAGATTTAAATGGTCATAAAGTTACATCTTCAACTACAAGCGTTGATAAGAATATTTCATTAAAATTAGAAGATAATTCAGAAGCTGGAAATGGTACTATCGTTGGTACAGTAACTAATAATGGAAACGTAGAACTTGCTGGTGGATCCTATACTAGCTTACCAACAGGTAGTGGAATATTAACTATTTCTGGTGGAACGTATCCAAAAGCATTGTTAGCTACTCAAAAATTACCAGAAGGTAAAAAACTAGTTGAAAATGAAGATGGTACTGTAAGTGTAATAAGTATTTTAGCTGACTATACTAAATTAGATGAAGCTTTAGCAAAAGCTGCAGAACTTGATTTAACAAAATATACTGATGAAACTGTAGCTGTATTAGCAGATGCTATTAAAGCTGCTGATGCAGTTGATAGAAAATTACCTATAGCTGATCAAGCAAAGGTTGATGCTTTAACTAAAGCATTGAATGACGCAATTGCAGGACTTAAAGAAGTTGAAAATTCTGGTGAAAACCCTAATACACTAGATACTGTACCTGCTTATTTAGCAGTTGGTGCTGTTGCATTAAGTGGTTTAGTAGCTCTAGGATATTCAATAAAGAAAAAATTCGAAAATTAATATTTTCGAAATAATCCTTTTCCTTTTATTTAACCTATTTTTCCGAAAAGAAAAGTAGGTTTTTTAATGTCAAATTATATTTTATTTCTTGCTTTTTTACATATATGCAAGGCTTGAAACCCTTGACAATATATATATATATATAATAAAATTAAATAAAATAAGGGAAGGAGGATATATTCCAACGCAAATATTTAAGAAAGGAAGAATGATAAAATGAAAAATTTAAAATTATTTATAATGGCTGTTATTTCAATGTTCGTTTCGGTTGTTGGTGTTAGTGCTGCTAATACTACTTTACCTACAGCAACAAATAACACGATTAAACTTGATAAAGATTATATTCTTACAGAAGAATATAAAGTAGAAAAAAATACAACTTTAACAATTGATCTTAATGGTCATGAACTCAAAGCAGCTGATGAAGGATATGCAATAAATAATGGAGGAACTTTAACCATTATAGACAGTAGTTCGTCTAAATTAGGCGAAATAACAGGTAATGCTAAGGCATCTGCTATAAGAAATGATGGAACATTAACTGTTAATGGTGTTAAAGTGACAAGTGATTTTGTTGCATTAAAAAATGAACCAAATGGAAAAATGACAGTTACTGATTCAAACATTACTGCTAATTGCAAATCTACTGTAGCTGAAGGTAAAGTTTCAAGCGGTTTAGGAATTCAAAACTATGGTGAACTAAATGTTAATAATAGTACAATTAAGGGAACAAATGGTTCAAATGCATTAAACAATAATAAAGGTGGAAAAGTAACGCTAACTAATAGTGTTTTAACTGCTCGTGCTGTTAGACTTGAAGGAACTGCCAATTTAGTTGGCTATGCTGTTTCTGCGGGAGAAGAAGCAACTATTGAAGTTAAAGATAGTGTTGTTAGTGGACAAATATCAGGTGATGTTTCATTAACCGGCGAAGTTACTACTTCATTTGATAATATGAAATATGCAGCAAAAGGAACTAGAATAGTTTTAGATGGCGATACGGCATTTGATGAAGATAAGGAAGTTCCAGAGGGCGTTACTTTAGTAATACCTGAAAATGTACAACTAACTCTTAAGGTAACTAAGGGAAAGGTTTCTACAAGTGTCGGTTCATTAACAGTTAAGGGTGCCATTGAAGGAAATGTTGATGCTGTAGCTTATAATGAAACAGAAAATAAATATTTTGCTTCATTAGAAAAAGCAGTATTACCTTTTAATACAGCTGATGGTGATAATATTGTCGTATTAAAAGATACTGAAGAAACAAGTTTAGCATTTGCTGGTAAAAAAACAGGAAAGATGCCAATTAGTACTGATATTACAATTGATTTAAATGGTCATAAAGTAACAGCTAATTTAGAAAATAATGCTGAAACTTCATTAACAATTGTTGACGAAGCTGGAAACGGAGAATTAGCAGGAACTATTAATAATAGTGGTAATCTTGTTATTACATCTGGATCATTTACTAATGTTCCAACTACTGAAGACGGTGCGAATACTAATTTAATGGGTGGTACATATCCTGCTGAACAATTAAAAGATTATGTAGCACCTGAAGGACAAGAGGTAATTAAAAATGCTGATGGTACAATTACACTTAAATATAAAGAGGCTGATTATACTAAATTAGATGAAGCTTTAGCAAAAGCATTAAATGATGCCATTGCAGGACTTGAAGAAGTTGAAAATTCTGGCTCTACTGCTGAAAACCCAAATACACTAGATAGCCTACCTCTTTATCTAATTGGAGGAGCTGTTGCTGTATTAGGTGTTACTGGCTTAGGATATTCAATAAAGAAAAAATTCGAAAATTAATATTTTTGAATAAATCCTTTTCCTTTTATTTAACCTATTTTTCTTAAATGAAAGATAGGTTTTTTAATATTTAATTATCTGAATTTGTTTCCATTTCTATACATATATGATAGGTTTCGAGCTCTTGACAACACCTAACATATGTACTAAAATTATAGAAAATAAGAAAGGATATGGAAAATAAAATGAAAAAATTAAAACATTTACTTGGTTTTACTTTAGTAACTGGCTTATCAGTATTCACTATTTCAAATGTAAAAGCCGCTGTTGTACCATGTGATAATATTACAACTGAGGAAAGTTTAAGAACTGCATTAAATGCAAGGTGCGATATTATCACTTTAGGTGATGATATTGAATTAAAGTCCCCTATTGAGTTTGATAACATTGTTACTATTGACGGCAAAGGAGAAAGTAAAAATTATACGATTTCTGCCAGTGCAGATTTTGAGGCATCTGGTTCAAATGGAACATTAATTACCGCAAAGCCAGTAAAAGCCAATATACCAGCTAAAGCAAATATAACACTAAAAAATCTTATATTAAGTGGAGCGCCAAAATACGGTGTTCAAGCTTTTGATGGTGGCGAAGTTACTCTTGATATTGTTGAAATCAAAGATTGTTTATATGGTGGAGTTCTTGTTAATGGTGGAATAGTAACTATTAAAGATTTACTATTAAGGCACAATGGTGCCAAAGGCGAAAACAATGGCATAGAAATTTCAAAAGGAAAGAGTGTAACCGGAGATAATAATCCTAAATTAATTATGGACGGAATACTTGAATCAACGGAAACTGATGGAGTAGTAAATGTTGCAACAAATGATGATAATTTAAAAGATTTTATTATTCAAAATACTAGAGATACTGAAAATAAAATTTATATTGAACATGACGGCATTGTTGTTACTAATGAAGCTGGTACCATAGTTTATGAAGGTAATGGTAAATTAAAGGATGGAATACAAGGGAAGCAACTTACTTACAGAGGAAAAGAAGCAGTTACACATAAAGTAACAATTAGTTATAGTGAAAAATCAATTTCTTTTGTAGTAAATGATGAAGAAACATTAGCTAGTGCTGCTGATACTATAAATGGAATTAAAAAATCTGTTGAAGACAAAAAGTTTGTTAAATTTGTAACTAGTGATGGAAAAGCTTATGATGAAGAAGTTAAAATAACTTCCGATATTAGTTTAATTGCTTTATTTGAAGATGTAAACGTTCAAAATACACCAGATTCTGAAGAAGAATCTAAAGAACAAACTGAAGAAAACCCAAATACTTTAGATAGTCTACCACTTTATCTAGTTGGTGGCGCTGTTGCTGTATTAGGCGTTGCTGGCTTAGGATATTCAATTAAAAAGAAATTCGAAAATTAATATTTTTGAATAAATCCTTTTCCTTTTATTTAACCTATTTTTCTTAAATGAAAGATAGGTTTTTTATTTGCAAATAAAAAAGGACTTTCGTCCTTCTTAAAATGTATCAACGTTTTTAAAGTCTTCATTTGCTTTAATGCCCATTTGGCAATGTTTAGCAAACTCTTCATAGCCTATACCATATTTGGGTTTATCATAAGCAAAGTAGTATAATTTATTACCAATAATTTGTAGATCATTTTCTGATATAAATTCTTTTTTGACATCCTCTAGGGCATCTTTTAATGTTTTATAATATCTTATCTCATCTTTAACATTTTTATATGTATTTTCAAACCAGCCATATTCTTTACCTAGTTTGAAAATAACAAAAGTGTGATTAGGAAATTTAACGCCATCATCATAAATGATTAAAAAGCTTTTAAATGGTATTTCTTTTTTTGTAAAGAATTCTCTTTCTACTTCAACTTGATCCCAACAGATACCTATTTGATTTTTCCATACTTCACTTGGCTTTTGTAAATAGTAATCTGTTAAGAATTTATTTTTTACAATATGATTAATATATTTATTACCATCTTTATCTATCCAGCCATATTCAATTTCTTTTATTTTGTTTAAAAATTGTTGTAATTCGTCTTTCATTAATATCACCATAAGTTATTATACAATAAATTATATTGTTAGTTAATATTATATTGTATAATATAAGTGTTAGAAAGAAGATATAGTGTTGAAAGAGCAAGTTACTAAAATTCTAGAAAATTATTTAAAAATATATCCTGAAGAAAAGACAAGACAAGAGATGTTTATTAACTATTTAGAAAATCATGATTCAAATGAAATAAGAGATTGGAATAATTTTGATGGTCATCTTGTTGCAGGAGCTTTTATTTATGTCCGTAAAACTAAACGTTTTTTGTTCTTATACCATAAGGATTTAAAGATGTATCTTTATCCCGGTGGTCATGTTGATAAGGAAGATAAAACACCTTTGGATACTGCTTTAAGAGAGTGCTC
>CANRMZ010000085.1 GCA_947631885.1 uncultured Bacilli bacterium | reverse complement strand
CAAGTTTATTTTTACCAATACTTAGAATCTTACCAATATCACCATTAAAGACTTGATTATCAGAATCATTAACAAGTTGTAGTACTTTATCATTTTCTCGGTATATTTTATCGCCATATTTTATCTCAGCCTTTAAAGGATCTTCGGGATTATATATCTTTTGTAAATTCATATTTAGATTATATATACCATTTACTCCTTTATACATCGGAGCAAGGATTTGCATCCGGTCTTCATTTATACCTTTAGATAAAGCATATTTAACTGAAGCAATAATTTTTTCCATTATTTGGTTTTCATCGGCAATGATAAAGTTGTAATCATCTCTTTTATATAAGAATTCCTCATCTATGTTACGCATTTTAATATCTTTAGCTAAAAATGGTATATAAGAATTATCACTTTGGCGATAAATAATATTTAAAGGTGCATAACTAAATAAATCACTATTGATTAAATCTTGTAGAACAAGGCCAGGACCGACAGATGGAAGCTGATAGATATCTCCTACTAAGATGAGTTTAACATTTTCATTTAAAGCACATAGTAAGCTATACATTAAAGATATATCTATCATTGAGGTTTCATCGACAATAACGAGTTTGGCCGGCAGTTTATTATCAAGGCCACATTCAAAGTCATCAGCATCTTTATGCCATTTTAGTTTTCTATGAATGGTTGATGCCGGTAAATTCGTAGATACAGCAAGTCTTTTACTTGCTCTACCCGTGGGAGCTAGTAAACATACATTTTCTAAAATATCAATTGAGTTAAGTTTATTTTCCGAAATATATAATTGCACAATAGCATTAATAATGGTTGTTTTACCAGTACCCGGGCCTCCGGATATAATAGCAACATTATTATTTAAAGCCATAGTAATAGCTTTCTTTTGTTCTTCGTTATATTTAAAGCCTAATTCATTTTCAATCATAGCTATTTTACCATCAAGATTAGGTACCTTTTTTGATGGCGATGCCGCGATTTTATAAAGCATATGTGCAACATCTTTTTCTTCATTATAGTATTTAGCTAAATAGTATTTATCATTAATAATAACAATTTCACTTTCTACTGCTAAATCGGATAAATATTGTTCAAATAAAGAGCTTTCAATATTAAGATTATATAAAACGCTGACAGCTTTATAAATATCTTCTTTAAAATAGTAAGTACTTCCTTCATTAAAGCTTAATTCTAACATACTTTGTAAGATACACTCTTTACATCTTAAAGGACTATTGGCATCATAAGTAAGTTTATATATATCATCAATCTTCTTAAATTCAAATATATCTTTTAAAATATAGAGATTACCATTTAAAATATCATCAATATCCATATTATGCTTACTAAGTATTTTGGAAGCATCCTCTAAAGAAAAACCAATGTTTTTAAGATCTGCTATAATCTTATCATTTTGTTCAAAGTTAACGACTGATTTATAAATCTTCATCGCTTTAATTAAAGTCATTCCCTTGATTTCTAAAAGATTATTAACATCTTCTCTGATCTTAACTAGAGCCTCTTCGCCAAACTTATCCACGATTTTCTTGGCCACGATATCACCACAGCCCTCGACAAAAGGACTAGCTAAAAAATCGACAATATCCGATGCCGTCGTAGGCACTTGTCTTTCATAAGAGGTAAACGAATATTGATAATCATACTTGGGATGCTTCATATAGCTGCCCATCAAAGTATAAGTATAATTAAGTCTGGGATCTAGTATTGTTCCATTAACATTGATGGTTTTATTTATAAATGGTTTAACATCTTCATCATCAGTTTCTCGAACGCGAAATAAAGATACAACATAGTTGGTATCTTCACTTTGAAATAATATTTTGGTAAACTTGCCTTTGATATAACTCATGGAATTATCCTCGTGTAGATTTGGCCAGGTTCAAGATTTTCTTCAAATTCGACTCTTAAATAATTAGATGTATGGCCAATAGCTTTACCATTTTTGATTTCTTCAATTAAAACTTCATGTTCTTGACCTTTAAATTTATTATAATAATCTTTTTCAAGTTCATCAGAAAGTGCTATAAGCTTATGGGCTCTTTCCTTTTTAATATTTTCTTTTATTTCCCCATCCATCCTGGATGCTGCCGTACCCGTTCTTTTAGAATATGGAAAGACATGAATCTTGGCAAAATTTATTTTTTTACAAAAATCATAAGTCTTTTGAAATAATTCATCTGTTTCATAGTTATGGCCCACGATTACGTCGGTTGTAATGGCAATGTTTGGAATAATACTTCTTATTTTATTAATTTTATCTTCGAAATAAGTAGTATCATATTTACGATTCATAATCTTAAGCATTTCATCACAGCCTGATTGAAGTGGAACATGTAAATGATCACAAAAGACTTTATTTTCTTTAAGCATGTTTAAGAATTTATCGTCAAGTTCGGTAATCTCAACACTAGAAAGTCTTAATCTTTTAAGGCCATCAATCTTACTTAAATCATTAATAAGATCCGTTAAATCTTTACCACTATCATGATATGAACCGGTATGAATACCTGTCAAA
This sequence comes from uncultured Bacilli bacterium, assembly GCA_947631885.1. Lineage (GTDB taxonomy): Bacteria > Bacillota_I > Bacilli_A > RF39 > UBA660 > UBA6448. Next base: position 3,032 of record CANRMZ010000085.1, on the reverse strand, counting down.
ACAATTTCTTTAATACCTTTATCTACTAAAGCTTTAGCCTCTTTTAAAACTTCCTTATAATTTTTAAATCTAATAGAGCCTCTGACAAAAGGAATAATACAATATGAACAAAAATTATCACAACCATCTTGAATCTTAATATAGGCTCTTACTTGATTAAATTTAGTAATAAACATATCTTCAAAAGGAATATTTCGATCACTAGTAATGAAATCATAACGCTTTTTATCTTCAATATATTCTTTAATTAAATTTACGATTTGAGATTTATTTTTATTACCTAAAAGGATATCGATATCCATATTTGCATATAATTCTTTATTATTTTGGGAAGAGCAACCACATACTACTAAAATAGCATGAGGATTTTCTCTTCTTGCTCTTCGAACCGTTTTTAAACTCTTTTTATCAGATGTATCTGTAACTGTACAAGTATTGATGATTATGATATCAGCTTCTTTAAGATCATCACAAAAAAGAAAACCATTATTTTCTAATGATTCACTTATATAATTTGATTCATAAGCATTTACTTTACAGCCTAAAGTTATAATGTTAAATTTCATAAAATGCCCCCTAGTTTAAAGATTTTTGTAACTCCTTTAAAGCTTTTAAGAATTCTTCTTCTCTTTTAAGCGATAAAAGAGGTACTTCTTTATTTGTTACTTCTATTTGCATATTTTGGTTTGCAATATTATTTAAATCAACTTTTTTAATTGTTAAATCATCTTTTACTTCTTCATTAACATAGTTAAGTTCATAAGATCCCGTATTACTAAGCAGTTCATCATAAGATATAATTGCTTTATCTTCTTGTTCTTTCTCATATGGTGTAAAAGTCATTGGTTTAGGATCTGTAGCCTTAATATTATTTATTATTTCTTTTAAATTATCCGCATCTTCAACCTTTTCCGTTGAATCAATAATCTCTTCATTTATTTTAATAAAGTAAATAAGACTTACTACTAAAATAATCAAAAAGATAACGGAAAAAAAGAAGATATAATCTATAAAGGTAATACTTTTTAGAAATGCACTGATATTAGCAAACATAACTTCTCACCACATAGTTATTTTACCAACAAAATGTAAAATATTAAAGTACTTTACTAATTGTTCCCTAAAATGTACGGATTATTGACAGTACCATTTCCGCTGACAACGGCCGCTGTTTTATTGATAGTAATTACTGGTCTAACACCAGCAATTGCTGTACCGGCAGTTGTAGTAAGACTACCATCTGAAGCAAGAGAGAAAACAAAGTAAGTTGCATCCCCATTTTCAAAAGCAGATGTCATAGTAAAGGCGTTAGCTGAAGTATTATCGTTATATAAATAATAATTTTCATTAGATAATCCATATACTCCTCCAGCATAAACAATTTCATCAGCCGTAAGAAGAGCTACCTTACTAGAATAAGAATCACTTAAGCAATAAAATGTGGGAATATTATCAACCGTAAGCCTTTCATTAGCTAAATAAGCATTATCGGTTTTAGTTAAATCATTACAATACTTTTGGGTAGCAACAATATTGTTATATTCTCCTAAAGAGGTAATTAACCAATTTTTTAAACTATTAATTATCACTGAATTATCTAAATTTATATGTTCTTCATAATAAGCACTTAAATTTTCTAGATTATCATTTAAAACTAACTTAATTGATCCATCACCATTAATTCTAACAATCCTAAATAACAGATCATTGATTAAAACATAGTTATTATCGACATTACCTCTAAAATAATAAGTTGTTCCATTATCATCGGTTGATTCTATTAATCCTTCATTTTCTGTTGCTATTTCAGCTCCGACCTTTGTAAGAGGATTTTTCTTAACTTCATTATTTTTAATTATCGTATCGGCAAAACTTGATGATTCCAAGGTCTCCATATTAATATCAATATCTAAACTAAATTCTTCATCGTTATCTGAAGTAAACTCACAAGTAAATTTTTCTACTTCACCGGCTTTAATCAAGATATAGCTTGAAATAATAGCATTATATGGAAGTAATTCACTTTCAATATTAATATCATCATTATTAGTTATCTTATATTTAGCTTTAGTAACATTTTTGACATTCTTAAATTCAATATAGTAATAAGCATCTTCTTCAGAGTCATTTATAATAGATATCTCACTGGTTTTATGACCTTTTACCTCAATATGATTACCCGTAGCAAAATTTATAGAAAGCGGACCAGAAACCTTTATATATGGCTCTTTGCCAACTAAATGAGCATAAGAAATATAAAAGCCACCTAGAACTAAACAGCCAACGATTAAAAATACAATCATTAATAGTGCACTTTTGAATCTTGTTCTCATATTATCAACTATCCTATAAATAAAATTATATTATAATAGTATGAAAAAAGCTAGTAAAAATTACTAGCTCTAGTACTTTTCGATTATTCTAAAAGTGGCAATGCTTACGAGACTATCTTCCGTAAATTCTTCGGTTTTATCTTCTTTAAAATAGTTAAATAACTCTTCTTTGTATTCAGCAAATGATTTAGCGCCATTTAATTTATATTCTTTCGCAGGTACCTTTAAATCTTTAAAAGGAATAATATTTTCATCCGTTATCTCAATTAAGGCTTTATAATTATAATCGTTATCTAAGATAAAATATCTTTCTTTGATTCTTGAAGTACTATATGAATACTCTCTAAATACTCTCGTATTTTTCTCTTTATTTAAAATAGCCTTTAATATATTATCGGAAGCCATAAAGTATCCTACTTCATGATAATTTCTTGCTTTTTTGTTATTCGCTCTTTCTAAAGTTTCTTTTCTTTCTAATTTTACTAATTCTTTAAAATATTTCTTGGAATTTAATTCTTTTTTATATTTTCGATGTAAGTTAATCATATCTTTTGAATCCGTTTTATCTTTAAGATCCATTAATAAAAGATAGTTTTGGAGATTACCAATTCAAAACAGAACTTATAGATATAGAGAAAAGTTTAGGTAGAATATTAGGAGAAGATATTTATTCTAATATAAATGTACCAGAATTCAATC
>CANRMZ010000084.1 GCA_947631885.1 uncultured Bacilli bacterium | reverse complement strand
TTGAAATAGATGATAGGAAAACAAGAAAAAAGGAAGAAAACTTTATTGTGTCATTTGACCAAGAAAACGTGGTTTAGTCATATTGCAGTAGAAGTTCCAGGTGAAGAAACTTCAAATGAGTGGTTAGAACCTTTATCTGACGAGGAATATAATAAATTAAATAATTAGAAAAACATATCAACAGACCTAATTTATAGGTTTGTTTTTTATACCATAAATAGATAAAATAATTAAAAAAGCACATTGCCAAACAAATGTTCTTATTATATAATGGGATTATACAAGGAGGTTTTAATAATGCATCAAAACAAATTAGAAACAATTTCAAATCTTTTTGAAGGCAAAGAAATAAGAAGTATTTGGGATAGTGAAAAAGAGGATATTTCTCATATTAATTATAAAAAATATATTTAAATCAATTAATAATCCGTGTTATAATGATATCGAAAGAGAGGATAAAAATGAAAAAGAAAATATTAATAATGGTACTTATTGGTGTTTTAACTATTGGATTAACTGGATGTGGAAGTGAAAACGAAGAAAATACTAAATTTGAATTTACTGATGCTATGATAGAACAAAGAGACCACACTATCGGTCTTTTAGGAAGCCATACAGTAGGAGAATATTTAGACTATTGTGTTTTAAACCAAAAATGGAGCGAAGATGATAGCTATATGACAACTGATGGCCAAGGTGCTATTATTTTAAAAGGAAAAGATAAAAAGACTGGTAATTCAATCGAAGTTAGATGGTATAAAAAATTAACTTGCGGAGGCTGCTTATCAAATGTTTATTTCTTTAAAAATGGTGATGAAGAAGGAGGCTATCAAAACTATTTGAGCTATTTAGCAGACTATAAATACGATTTAATTGATAGCGAAGAAAATTAATAATTAGAAACTTATTTTATAAGCAAGCAAAATTTATAGCTTGCTTTTTATGTGCTATAAGTTAAAATAATAGATAAAGAATGTAATAAAACTATTAAATTACGAGCAACTAAATAAGTGAGGTTAAAATGACGGATTATTTCTATAAAATAAAAAATGATGAATCAATCATAGAAATATATAAATAATAAGATCCATGAATATGAAGATGAAATGGGAGGATATGCCCATCATGATTAATAAACTTGATTTAATTCCAAAAGTCTTAATCAATAATAAATTATGGGAAGAGTTTTATAATTGATTTTAATAAGAGGAGAAAAAATAATATGAAAGTTTTAAGCTTAAGAGAACCATTTGCTACGCTTATAAAAAATGGCATAAAAACAATTGAAACAAGAAGCTGGAGAACAAACTACAGAGGAACATTATATATCCATGCAAGTGCTTCAAAAATAACTAAAGAAGATATGAAACGAACTGATTTAATGGCTTTAACTAATTTAGATGATTTAAACTATGGTAATATTATTTGCTCTTGTGAACTTGTAGATTGTATTGAAATGACAGATGAGTTTATTGAAGAGGTTAAAAAGAATAAACCCAAAGATTATGTATCAGGCCTTTATGAGCCTGGTAGATATGCTTGGATTTTAAAAGATGTTAAACCCTTAGCAAAACCTATAGCGGCCAAAGGGCAATTAAGCATTTGGAACTATAATGAATAAATCTTGGCAATTTAAATTTAGCAAAAAATTACTTACTTAAAATTTAATTTTGTGATAAAATCAGGATGTTTGAAAAAATATTAAGTCAATTTTATCAATGAGTAGCTATTATGCGTAAGTCCAATTGAAAAGGGCTTACGTATTTTTATGTTAAAAAGGAGTTTTCATGAAAAAAGTTGATTTAGAAAAAGAGAAAATTTCAAAATTAATAATGAAATTTGCTATACCATGTGTTATCAGTATGCTTGTAGCATCATTATATAACATTGTTGATCAAATATTTATCGGGTGGAGTAAAGCTGGAGCTTTTGGAAATGCTGCAACCAATATCGTTTATCCATTTACAGTTATCGCGTTAGCTTTTGCTTTACTTATAGGAGATGGAGCAGCAGCTTTATTTAATTTATCATTAGGAAGCAAAAATAAGGAAAAAGCAAATAAGGCAGTGGGTAATGGACTTATATTATTAATTGTTATCTCCTTAGTGATAACTATTTTTGGCCTTGTTTTTAGTAAACAAATCTTGAAAGTCTTTGGAGCTAACCCAAATGAAATAGAGTGTTATCAATATGCCAAAGATTATTTGCAAATCATTTGCTATGGTCTTCCTTTTTATATCATTGGCCAAGGATTAAACGCTTCGATAAGAAGTGATGGCAGTCCGAAATATGCCATGGCTGCCACTGTGGTTGGAGCAATAACTAATATCATTTTGGATCCTCTATTTATTTTTGGCTTTAAGATGAGCGTTAAGGGTGCTGCGATAGCAACTGTTATAGGCCAAATTTTAACTTTTATTATAAGCATTATATATTTAAAGAAATCCAAGTCATTTAAAATAAATAAGGAGTCTATTAAACTTGATAAAGAAGTATGTAAAAGGTCATTATCTTTAGGACTTGCATCCTTAATAACTCAACTTGCCATTGTAATAATTATTGCTGTTGCTAACAATTTGGTAGGTAAATATGGATACGATACAATAGCTAGTTCTGGTAATGCTTATGGTGTTGTAACTCCTCTTGCAGTTATTGGAATTTGTATGAAAGTTTTTGGCATTGTTATATCAATTGTTATTGGCGTTTCTTTGGGTGGCATGCCTATAATTGGGTATAACATGGGTGCTGGCAATATCAAAAGAGTTAAAGAAACAATTAAATATATTCTAATAACAAATTTTATAATTGGCACAATAGCCTTTATATTATTTGAGTGTTTTCCAACTTTTATTATTAATATATTTGGTAGAGGCAATACCTTTGAATATCTTGAATACGCTAAATATTGTTTAAGGATTTTCTTGGGAGGCATTATCCTAACCTGTATAACGAAATCCTTATCTATATTACTTCAATCCATGGGCTCCAGTATTAAATCTACTATATTGGCTCTTGCTAGAGATGTTATTTTCTTTGTACCAGCTATTATAATTATTGCTTCATTAAGTCATAGCGTTGTAACAATGCTATATAGTGCCATAATCGCGGATGTTTTAGCTTTTATTACGGGAATATTTCTCCTTCGAAGTGAATTTAAAAAAGAGGATAAATTATGTATAAAGTAAATGATTATGTCGTATATAAGAAAGATGTTTGTAAAGTTAAAGAGATTAGAGAAAATAAATTAAATGGAAATGTTTATTATGTATTAATTCCTATTTATGATGAATCTTTGATTATTGATGTTCCTGTAGATAATAAGATGGGTTATATAAGAGATTTGCTAAGCAAAAAAGATGCCGATAACCTAATTGATAATATTGTAAATATCGAACCTTTAGAAAATATGGATAGCAAGTATATTGAAAATACTTATAAAGAGTTATTCCATAGTGGTACGCATGAAGATTTAATTAAAATTATTAAGACAACATATTTACGCAATGAAGATCGAATAAAAAACAGAAAAAAGCTTAGTGAAAAAGATAGTGATTATTTTAACCTAGCTGAAAAATATCTCTATAATGAATTATCTATAGTCTATAATATGAGCTTTGAAGAGGTAAAAGATTACATTATTCATAAAGTAGAGGGAAATAATGCTAATAATTAAACGTGCTTATAAATAAAGTAAATTATATGAAAAAGGCAAATATTTGTCTTTTTTTGTGAACCTTTGTTATTGACAAATGAATAAACACTCAACTATAATTATGATAGATGAAGATATATTCAACTATTGAATATACTTTAATAAGGAGTTTTATGGCAAGAAATGAATTTGTGTGTGATTGTAATGTTATTCATCAAGATGTAGTAGATAAGATAAACAAGGAAATGTTAAATGATGAACTATTTTATAAAATATCTGACTTTTATAAAATAATAGGTGATAGTACAAGAATTAAGATTTTATTTGCCCTTGATAAAGAAGAAATGTGTGTATGTGATATAGCTAATGTTTTAGGGATGAGTAAATCTTCAATATCCCATCAATTAGGAACTTTAAGAAGAAGTGGTATAGTAAAATGTCGCAAATCAGGAAAAGAAGTTTATTATATGCTTGATGATGAACATGTTAGAGAAGTTATTGAAATTGGTATTGAGCATATAGAACATAAAGAAGGTAAATAATATGATAAAAGATGGATTTAAAATAATTATTTCATTTTTACTTCTTTTAATTTCTTTATTTGTAAAATTTGATTATAGTTGGATTAATTATGTTTTATATATTATAAGTTATTTAATTGTGGGCTTAGAAATCATAAAGAAAGCTATAATAAATATTTTTAAGGGCCAAATATTTGATGAGAATTTTTTGATGTCTATTGCTACGATAGGAGCAATAGAAATTAATGAACTTCCTGAAGCTGTATCAGTAATGCTTTTCTACCAAATTGGTGAATTCTTTCAAGATCTTGCCGTTGATAAATCACGTAGATCAATAGCAAATCTTATGGATATAAGACCTGATTACGCTAATGTGTGTTTAGAAAGTGGTATAAAAAAAGTAAATCCTAATGAAGTGAAAATTAATGATATTATTGCTGTCAAGCCTGGAGAGAAAATTCCTTTAGATGGCATTATTATTGAAGGAAGTACCAGTATAGATACTAAAGCTATTACTGGTGAATCGATGCCTGTTGATGCACAAAGTGGTGATTCTGTTTATAGTGGTTGTATTAATTTAAATGGCCTTATAAAAGTACAGGTAAAAAAGGAATTTGCTAATTCAACAGTTAGTAAAATATTAGACTTAGTAGAAAATGCTAGCAGTAAAAAAACTAAATCAGAAAATTTTGTTACTAAATTTGCTAGATATTATACCCCAATCGTAGTTCTTTTAGCGGTGGCTATTGCTATTTTTATTCCTTTATTAACCCGTCAATGTTTTAATGATTCCTTATATATTGCTCTTTCTTTTTTAGTAGTATCTTGTCCTTGCGCTTTGGTAGTTTCTATACCTTTAAGCTTCTTTAGCGCCATCGGAGGAGCAAGTAAGATGGGAATATTAATAAAAGGGAGTAACTACATAGAAGCATTATCCCAAGTAGATACAATGATTTTTGATAAAACGGGTACGCTTACTAAAGGAACATTTAAAGTTCAAAAAATAGTAGCTAAAGACATAAGTGAAGATGAACTATTAAAATATGCTGCATATGCGGAACATTTTTCTAGTCATCCCCTGGCTGCTGCTATTAGAAAAGCTTATAAAGGAAAAATTGAAGAAACAAAAATTAAAAATGTTAAAGAATTATCGGGCTACGGCATTAAAGCTCAAATTAATACTAATTCCATAATTATCGGAAATGAAAAGCTAATGGTAGATAATAAGATTGATATTTTAAAAAATGATGAAATAGGTACTATTGTATACGTTGCTATTGATAAAAAATGCCAAGGTTATTTAGTCATTGCGGATGAGATAAAAGAAGATTCTAAAGAAATGATAAATGAGCTAAAGGCCAGTAAAATAAATAGAGTTATTATGCTTACCGGAGATAAAAAAA
>CANRMZ010000083.1 GCA_947631885.1 uncultured Bacilli bacterium | reverse complement strand
TAATTGTTGGGTACGACTTAATTTTTCTTCATTTTTTTGTTCAATTTCTGCAATGAATCTTCTTCTTGATTCTGCTACTTTTGATTTAGAAGCTCCCCCATTGTTATATAGAGTAAGTCCTGAATATAAGATACCTTCGAAAATGAATTGACGATCTTCATCATAAACAAATTCATCAGGTTCTATGAAACCATTAGTTTTAGCTATATAAGCTAGTATATACTTAATTTCTGGTACATTATCAATTGATTGAAGCATATAGTAAATATACTTGATGGTTGCTATATTAGTGAAACCACCTTCGATTAATTTACCCTTTAGTAAATATACGATATCTGCTAAAAGAAGCTTACTATCTTTATCTACATCAGATAAATCAAAACTATTTTCAATACTATCTTCTTTCTTGATATTAGCATGTAGTCTCTTTTCGACTTCCATTAGATAGTCAGTAGTGGGCTTTAAAGACTTAATCTCTTCTTCAGTCCCCTCTTCTATACCAAGAAGTTGTAAAAGTAATATTTTCTTTTCCTTAGGCCATTTATCAATACTATCAAAAGTTAAATAATTGTACACCATTTGTCTTGAAACGCCTAGATACTTTGCTAGCTTTACTTTAGAAACCCCTAATTCTTGTAATAATACGTTTAATGATTCCATTTAATTCACACTACTTTCTTTACATTTTTATTATAAAATCTTAACAGTTCTATGTCAATTAATTTTAATGAAAACGCTTGTTTTTTCAGCGATTTATTAATTTTCAAGCTTAACACTTACTCTTGTAGATACGCCACTTTCTTGCATTGTTATACCATATAGGTTATCAGCATATTCCATCATTTTCTTCTTGTGCGTAATCAAGATAAATTGGCTTGTATCTTTCATATTTTTTAGATACTCACCAAACATGCTGACATTTTCTTCATCAAGAGCTGCTTCAGCTTCGTCTAAAACGATAAATGGGGCCGGTTTAACATTTAAAATAGCAAATATCAAGCATATAGCGGTTAAAGCCTTCTCCCCTCCTGATAAAAAGGTTGTCGAGTTTAATTTCTTTCCCGGAGGAACTGCTAAAATATTAATTCCTGTATTTAAAAGATCCGTTTCATCATCAAGTTTTAAAAGACCATTACCACCTTTAAACATAACTCTAAATACTTTAGAAAACTCGGATGCTATGCTATCAAATGTGGTTTTAAATTTTTCTTTCATAATTTGATCCATTTCACTGATAATATCAAGAAGTTCTTGGGAAGATGTTTCAAGGTCATTTCTTTGTTTATCTAAAAAATCGTATCTTTTCTTTAGTCTATCGTATTCTGCTATACTACCAATATTGACATTATCAAGCCCTTTTAAATCACTTTTTAGCTTATTAACAGTAGTTCTAGCCTTTTCATGATCCATCGTAAGTTGATATTTTCCTAAAGCATTTTCATAAGTTAAACTATAATCAGATGCTAAAGAAGTAATTAAATTGTCGATTTTAACTTCATATTTACCAATTTCAATCTCATTAGCATTAATCTTATTTTCCATCTCTCTATAACTAGCATTTTGATCATGCATTTGTTTTTCTAAAGTATTAATTTCATTAGTTAAATCAAATTTCTTACTTTGATATTCACTAATTTGATTTTGACACATTTCTTTTTCTTTTTCTTTACTAGCAATTTGTTCAAGAAGTTTATCTAAAGATTCATTTAATTTGTTATTATCAGCATCTTCAAGGCCTGAAATATTAGAATTAATTTCACTTGCTTTGCTACTTAATGATGCCATATTTTCTTCTTCCATAGATATCATAAATCTTTTTTCACTTATCTTATGATTAATATCTTCAATGTCATCATTTATCTTAGTATATTTTTCATTATCACTAGTAAGGGCAATACTTGCTGTTTCAAGTTCGGTTTGAGCAGCTTTTAACTCACTATTTAATTTAGTAAGAAGTGCCCTACCACTTCCTGAAGTCTCGCCTCCTGCTATAGATCCACCTGGGAATGTAATTTCTCCCGTTAGAGTTACCATTTTATAACTATTATTTAGTTTATTGGCAAGAGCAAACATATTATCTATATTATCAATTACAAGAACATTTCCTAAATGATTTTCAATAATATTTTTATATTTTTTATCATATTTAACAAGATCGGAAGCTATGCCAATAAAGCCTTCCCCACCCTTTATATCATCTATAATATCGTTAGAAAGATATCTTGATTTAATGATACTAATAGGAAAGAAAGTAGCTCTTCCTAAATGATTTTCTTTAAGGTAATTAATAGCTTCTTTAGCACTATTTTGATCGTCAACGACTAAGAAGTTAGAAGAAGCTCCTAAAGCGGTAGAAATAGCAATATCATATTTACTATCGGTCTTTAATAAAGCACCAATTACGTTATGAATACCCTTTAATTTAGGATTATTAATTATACTTGATACACTTCTAGGAAGATAGGAATTATTATCAATATTTTCCTTTTCTAATCTAATCTTATTTTCTAATGAGAATATTTTTTTATTATAATCATTAACTAAATTATTGCCAGATGTAATTTTAACTTTTAATTTTATAGCTTCATCTGATAAATTATTTTTATTATTGTTAAGAGCTATAACATCATTTTTAAAACCTTCAAGCTTTTTTTGAATGACATCTATATCTTTATCAAGTTTAAGTTTTTCTTCTTTTAAAGCGACTAAACTTGTGTTAATAGTATCTTTGTCTAAATCATATTTTGCTCTTTCTAAAGTAATTTGTTTTTCACTAGTAAGAGATGATAAAGACGTAGTAAGTTCTATTAATTTTTTATTTAAATCATTGATATTTTCCTCGAGTTTAATATTTTCAAGTTTCATCTTTTCAATACCCATCGGATGGGTAATATTCATAACTGATAATTTCTTTTGCAGAATCGTATTATCTTGTTTTAACTGATCATATTTACTAGTAAGATCCGTTATATCGCTTGTTATAAGGGCAATTTCAATTGATTCTAGATTCTTTTTAATATCAAGATATTTTATTGCTTCATCTTTTTGCTTTTCTAAAGGCTCTAAAGTTGTATCTAACTCTTTAATAATAAGATTTACTCTTGTAAGATTTTCTTTAGTTCCTTCGAGCTTTCTTAAACTTTCTCCTTTACGTTTCTTATATTTTAAAACACCGGCAGCACTTTCAAATAAAATTCTTCTTTCACTAGATTTATTTTCTACTAAAGCGTTAATATTACCTTGAGAAATAATATTAAATTTACTTGTTACATCAATAAGTAAATCACTTATATCTTTAAGTCTTACGTGAGCATTATTTATATAATATTCTGTTTCACCTGTTTTATATATTACTCTTTTAATTTCTACTTCAGATAAATCCGTAGCAAGGGTATGATCCGAGTTATCAAATAAAATTGATACACTAGCTTTTTTAGCCTCTTCTCTAGTTTTAGAGCCACTGAAAATGACATCAGTCATGCCACTTTCACCACGAAGAGTTTTAATACTTTGTTCTCCTAAAACCCATAATATAGCATCAACAACATTAGATTTACCGGAACCATTAGGCCCAACAATAGCATTAATGCCCTTTGAAAAATCGAGTTCTAATTTATCCGCAAATGATTTAAATCCTTGCGCTTTAATACTTTTGATATACATAGTTTACCTAGCACATTTCTTTAGGGCATCAGCAGCAGCCTTTTGCTCAGCCTCTTTTTTGCTACGGCCTTTACCACTACCCAAAATGATGTCTCCTACTTTAACATCAACCGCAAACTCAGGAATATGAGGCTTATCAGAAGTAATAACATATTCCACTGATTTACGATCTGTTTGAACAAATTCTTGAAGTAAAGTTTTATAATCCTTAAAGAATATTTCTTCTTTTTCAATCTCTGGTATAACAACTTCATTAATATAGTCTTTGCATTTATCAAGACCACACTCAAGGTAAATAACCGCTAAAACTGATTCGAAAGTATCCGCAATAATCGTATCATTAACATGGTTTTGTAAGCCATTTCCCACCCTAATAAGATCATTATAGCCAACTTTCTTTACGTAGTATGCTAAAGCATCCTCACAGACATAACTAGCTCTTTCCTTAGACATTTTCCCTTCTTTTAATGAAGTAGTTTTATAAAGATATTCAGATATAATTACTTGTAAAACAGCATCGCCTAAAAACTCTAATCTTTCATAAGATTCACATTTATTTTCGTTAGCATAAGAAGAATGAGTTAAGGCGGTTAACAGTAAATTTTCATCGCTAATTTTTATCCCATATTTCTCTAAAAAATTCATTAATATCACCCATCTTAATTAGCTTCCTTAAGTATATCATAAGACAATATAATTGTAAAATGAATTAAAATATAGTATAATCTTCATTGTTGGTGGTTATGAAAAAGTTATTAATTTACTTAATAAGAATCTACCAAATTATTCCTTTTATGGGTCATAAAATGTGTCGGTTTGTACCAACATGTAGTGAATATATGATTGAAGCTATTAATGAATATGGTGCTGTAAAAGGTGTTAAAATGGGTTTAAAAAGAATAAAAAGGTGCCATCCTTATGGCGAAGTGGGATACGACCCTGTACCCCCAAAGGAGGAAAAACTTGAAAAAAATTAGTATCCTAATAATTATATTAGGAATATCCTTTATAATGACAGGATGCTCTATAAAAAAAGATGAAATTGACGGAGCACAAATATATACTACGGTATATCCTGTTAATTATTTAGTTAAAGAATTATATGGTGATAATGCTGAAATATCTAGTATTTATCCTGCGGATTGCGATATAGATAGTTATAAACTTACTACTAAACAAATAAAAAATTATGCTAAAGGCGATATCTTTATATATAATGGCTTAACACGCGAAAAAGAAATTGCTAAGGATTTAATTAATGAAAATTCTGATCTTTATATTATGGATGTTGCTAATGGTTTAAAATTAAATAATGATATTACTGAACTTTGGCTTAGCCCTAATAATTATTTAATGCTTGCCAAGAATATTAAAGATGGTTTAGCGGAAAAAGTAAATAATAAGCTTACAATAGATAATATTGAAGCCAAATATAAAGATTTTGAGGAAAGAATTTCTTTAATGGATGCAACACTTCATTCTCTTGGTAAAACCGCGAAAGAAAATAATGCCACTATAGTTGTAGCTAATAGCACTTTTAAATTTTTAGAATCATATGGTTTTGAGGTTATTGCTTTAGATGAAGAATTAAAAGATACTAAAATAGCTACGATAAAGTCTAATTTTCAAAATTCTAAATATAAGTATATTTTAACTTTAGATACTGATGAAGATACTGATTTAGTAAAAGAATTAGTAGATAAAAATAAAGCTGAAAAAATTATTGTTAATTCACTTACTATTTCCAATAGCGATTATTTTAATGAAATGAATAGCTTTATTGAAAATTTAAAAAAGATTACAACTGATTGACAAAAAGACTACTATTTAGTAAAATTAATTAGTAGCTTGGTATGGAGTAGTACTCAAGAGGCTGAAGAGGCGCCCCTGCTAAGGGTGTAGGACGGGTTTTCTGTCGCGAG
>CANRMZ010000082.1 GCA_947631885.1 uncultured Bacilli bacterium | reverse complement strand
AAGAATTATTATTATCCAGATTTACCAAAAGGATATCAAATTACCCAAAATACTTATCCTATAGGTATTCATGGAAGTATCGATATTGATGTTGATGGCACGATAGTGCCTGTATCTATCCAAGACATCCATTTAGAGGAAGATGCTGCAGCTTTAGACCACTTAAGTTCTACTTCTTTAATTGATTATAATAGAGCAGGAGTTCCTTTATTAGAGTGTGTAACTGATCCTTGTTTACATTCCGCGGATGAGGCTATTGCTTTTATGGAAACGATGTGCCGAATATATCAATATTGTGATATATCCGATGCTGATACTGGACGTGGTCAAATTAGATGCGATGTTAATGTCAGCTTACAAGATGAAAATGGAAATTATGTTACGCCCAAAAGTGAAACTAAGAATGTTAACTCTTTAAGTAATGTTAGAGATACCATTGTTTATGAAGAAAAAAGACTTCGTAAAGCCTTAAAAGAAGGCAAAACCGATGAACTTATTCAAGAAACCCGAAGGTTTGATGAAGAAAGTGGCACTACCATCCATATGCGTAGTAAAGTTGATGCTATTGACTATAAGTACTTTGTTGAGCCTAATCTTCCACCGTTTAAGATTGAAGATGACTATGTTAATGAAGTTAAAGCTTCCATTCCTATGCTTGCCGACGAAAGAAAGAAGATGTACATCGAGAAATTTGGTCTTGATAGACATGATGCCGTAATACTTGTTAGAGATATAGATACTGCCAATTACTTTGAAAAGTGTGTATCACTTGGGATTGATGCTAAAGCTGCTTGTAACTGGATTAATGGTATGATAACTTCATATGTTAATAAAGAAGAAATTTCTATTAAAGATTTTTATTTAAAACCTGAATATTTAAAACAAATAGTAGATAAAATGAATGATAATATGATTTCTATTAAACAAGCCAAAGAAATCTTTACTAAAGCTTTAGAAGAGAAAAAAGAACCTATTAACTATATTTCTAAAGAAAATAGTCAAATTACTGATGAAAAAGTAATTGAAGAAATAGTTGATAAAATATTAAGCGCTAACGAAGCCCAAATTGAAGAATATCATAATGGTAAAACTAATTTATTTGATTATTTCGTAGGCCAAGTAATGAAAGAAACTAGAGGCAAAGCAAGCCCTGTTATTACCAAAGATTTAATTCATAAAAAGATTGATAAATAATAAAACTAAGAGGATTAATTCCTCTTTTTTAGTGCTTGTTAATAAAAAATAGGTTCTATATAAAAAAATTTCACTTTTTAAAAAGGAAATTAGAAAGTTTTCTGTAATATATAAATATAGAAGAAAGGGAGATTTTCTTATAAATTAATTGTAATTAATCTACGGTGTTATTAATGCAACAAGCTAAAATAATAAAAAATAAATATTGTATTGATTGTACAAAAAAATTTATTTCTAATATAGATATAAATAAAAAAGCTACAATTAAAAATGCAAAGTACGTTGACATTAATGGGAAAAGATATTATGTAAATGATAAAAACAAAATTATTCATCAAAAAAATGAAGAGGGTGTTGCAAAATGGTTAAAAAAAAGATTTGGTGGAAAAATAGAGTATTTACCAAATATCGGAGAAAAAGATGGAATACAGTGTGCTGATTATCTTTTCAAAAATGAATTTTGGGATTTAAAAGAATTGACTGGTAACGGGAAAAGAACATTAGAAGATGCTATTAAAAACAAGAAAAAACAGGCTAGTAATTTTATAATAGATATTTCAAATTCTAAAATGACAAAAAATGAGTTGCTGAACCAAGCTTTAAAAATTTATGGCGGGAAATCATTAAGGTGGGTAGATAAATTTATTTTAAAAAAAGATGATGAATTAATTGCTTTTTTACAAAGAAAAAAATAGATTGACCCCGACCCGTACGGGTCAAGACCAATCTAATATCTAAAGTATACAATATTTTTAAAAATATGTCAAATTTAAAATCAACTAATAATAATTTTTTGAAATGTCATATTTCTGTAAAGTATATTCTTATAATACTTATATTTGTGTTATGATTTATATGAGTGAGGTAAATAATGGAACAAAAATTTATATACGAACAATTAAGAAAAATAGGGGAACTTAGTGAGATTGAACAAGAACAAAGAGATTTATATTTAAGAGGACTTAATTTAGGAGAAATACAAGGCCCTTTAACAGGTAATATATATTTAGATAAGCCTTATACTAAATGGTATAGAGAAAAATTGAGTTTTAATTTTGATCCTCACAATACACTATATACTACTTTTGCTATGTCAGTTAAAGGCAGAGAAAATGAGATTGCTCTTGCCCAACCTGATATTGGTAGAGTAATGACTTATGGTGAGCTTTTAAGAGAAGTTGATAAAGCTGCAGCAGGTCTTGCAAGTGTAGGTATGACAAAAGGCTCAATGATAGGCATGCTATTTAGTAATAGTATTGAAGAAGCTATTTTCTTACTTGCGGCTAATAAAATTGGTGCTACATCTAAATGGATTGACTTTACTAAAGATCCGGCTTCTTTATTCCAATCTGTAACGGAGACTAAGCTTGATATGCTTGTACTTGAGAATATGTTAAAGCCATTAGAGGCTATGATAAATCCTGGCCATATTCCAGCGGTTATTTGTAATAATGAAGGCCCATTAATGGGACATCATATTAAATATGAAGAACTACTTAATCGTGGTAAATGCATGGATGTTAAAGCGGAACCTTATGAAAAAGATCGTCCAGCGGTAATAATATCTTCAAGTGGTACAACTGGTGAGCCTAAACCAATTACTCATAGTGATTTGCATATTAACTTTGCTGCTCGTAAGATGATGTATAGTAATTTTTCTTTAGATAAAGACCATATTGTAATGGTTACGATTCCACCTCATATAGGACTTGGACTTATTACAAGTTTATATACTAACTTAATATCAGGAGCTAAACTTGCAATGATACATTGTAGTAGCCCTGAGGATTCTATGAATCAAACGGTTGGATTCTTAATGAATTATAAAGAAGCTGTAAGTGGGCTTTATCAAAATCCTGATTTAAGATTGATTATCTTTGGTGCGCCAATTCACGTTAGAATTATTGCTTCTGTAGATGCCCTAAAGGATTTATCATTCCTAGATGGATTCCTTGCTGCGGGATCTAAAATATTTGCCGAAGAACTTGAGGAGCTCCAAAAGGCTTATGCTGCCAAAGGATGTATGTGCCCAATCAGTAATGGTTACGGCCAAAATGAAATGGCTGGAGCTGTAGCTATAAATGATGAAATACATAATCTAAATGGGGCTGCGGGATATCCTGTTATAGGTAGTGATGTATTAATCGTCGATGAACAAACGGGTGAATTACTACCTCCAAATGTTCAAGGCAAAATTTTAGAAAAATGTAATTCTAAATTCTTATATTATTATAATATGCCTGAACAAACAGAAGCTTCAACCGTAGAGTTTAATGGTCAAAGTTATTTTGATACTAAAGATTTAGGTTTTATAAATGAAGAAGGATTTTTACATATAACTGGTCGTACAACAAGAGTATTAATTAAGTATGATACTAAGGTATCACTTGATAATATTGAAGAAAAAGTTAGAATGCTTCCTTTTATCAAGAACTGTGCTGCTTTAGTTGTCGATGCCGGAGGCTCATTTGAAAAACTTGCATTATTTATTGAACCTCAAGAGGGAGCTGAAGCTTTAACTTCAGAAGAGTTTATGGCTAGAGCAAGTGATGTTCAATTATTTTCTGAAGTAGAGCTTCCTGATATGGTAGAAATTACTCCAATCCCTTATATGGCTAATAGCAAGATTGACTATCAATCCTTAAAAACTAAAGTCACGGGAATGACTAGAGAAAGAAAAGCTGATTAATAATATTTAAAGCCATTATATTATGGCTTTTTAATTTAAAATATTTTTGATATAATATATCAGTATTTCAAAGGGGAATAATATGGATTATTCAAGATATATAGATGTTTTATATGAAGGACAAAATATTGGCGCTCAAGAGTGCCAAAGAAACTTAACTCCTAAATCATATTACAAAAACTTAGTTTTAAGTGTAGATAAAGTATTAAGAGAAAATCCTGAAGCTTCTTTAAGCGAACTTAGAAATATTCTTATTAAAGATTCACATATTGAAGATAAAATTAGAGACTTTTGTTTAGGAAGAAAGAAAACTCCAGGATTAGTATTATCTGTAAGAACTAATAATTATTATCATGACTTTTATGCTGGAAATAGGCAAGAAGTAATAAATCAAGATGGAAATATGGTCCCTAAGAGTGAAGAAATAGGATATGATGCTTTATTTGATTTAGCCTCAGTTACAAAGCTATTTACAAGTATTGCTACTCTTAAACTAGTGCAACTAGAAATGATTGATATTAATGATGAAGTTACAAAATATGCTCCTCAGTTTACTAATCTTAGAGGTACTAAAATTATTGATTTGCTTACCTTTAAAGGATTTGAAACGGATACACGAGTAGACAGTGCTGGGTCAGCTGAAGAAGCCGAACAAATTTTATTTAATGCTAGGCCCAAAAGATATAGTTATGGTCAAAGTTCTTATAATGATTTTGGCGCTATGATACTTAAATATGTTATTGAAGCTGTAACTAATATGCCTTATTATACTTTCTTAAATGAGTGTTTATTAGCACCTCTTGGAATGAAAGATACAGTAGCAGTACTTGATGATGAGCAAAAGCAAAGAGCCGTATCTACTAATGGAGATGTAAGAGTATATCAAGATGGCCGAATTATTCAAAGAAATTATATTGAAAAAGGTGTTTCTTCTGATGATAAAGCTAGAGTACTAGGCCAACCTATAGGAAATCTAAGTGGCCATGCTGGGCTATTTTCTACTGCTCAAGATATGGAAGCATTAACTAAAAGCTTTGTATCATCAAGTTTTATAAGTTATGAATTAAGAGATGAAATGGCTAGAAATCATTCTGGCTATCTATATAAGAAGCCTGATGGGGGAATTTGGGCTACGCAATTCTTAGGTATGCTTTGTTATGCTAAGAATCCTATTATGGATATTACGGAAGTAATGCATTATTTAAGTGGTAATTCGTTTGCTTCTTCGGGGTGGGCAGGCAATTATTATACCGTAGATCCTATCAATGGAATTGGTGTTTTCTTAGGCTCTAACCGAACTCATAATCGAGTATCTATTAATACTCAAAGTAGTACAGTGCAAGTTGGACCAAATGGTGAAAAATATATCTTTTTACCGGATGGTCGAAGAGTTATTGATTCTTCTCGTTACGTTTATGAAAGAGGATTTATAACAGAAACTGCTGTCGAACTTGCTTTAAAGCTTAAAATCCTTGAAGATATTTTGAAAATAAATGAGCCAGAAATGGAAGAAGAACATACAAAAATAATTTAAATCTTAAAAGCCTAAGTGGCTTTTTTGTTTTCTTGATAAATTTTTTAATATGCGCTAAAATTATAATAGGTGGTAGTATGATAGGAATAGTACAAACTGTGGCAACGATTTTTTCATCTTGTTATTTATTATTAGTATTTTTTATTTTTATATCTAAGAAAAGAATTCATAATATTGAATCTGATTTATATCGAAA
>CANRMZ010000081.1 GCA_947631885.1 uncultured Bacilli bacterium | reverse complement strand
ATTGATTGTTCATGTTTTAAAAATGATTATTTTTATACTGGTGATTTAGCAAGAATAGATCAAGATGGTTATATCTATATATGTGGTAGAAAGAAAGACACAATAGTTTTAAAAAACGGTAAGAATATTTATCCTGAAGAAATAGAATATCTTATTAATAGAGTTTCAGGAGTTAAAGAATCTTTAATATATAGTTTAACGGAAGATAAATCAGATGTCAGAATAAATGCCAAGATAGTTTTTGACCGTAAGATTATGATGCAAAATTATCATGTTCAAAGTGATCAAGATATTTATAATATTTTATTTAATGAAATAAAGAAAATAAATAAAACAATACCAGAATATAAAGCTATTAAAGGAATCGTTTTAACTGAAGAACCTCTTATTAGAACATCAACCAATAAGCTAAAGAGGCAAGAAAATATTCTGGCCATCAATGCTGTGTAAGGAGAAGATATGAAAGGCATAAAAATAGGTAATAAAAAATCAAAGTATCCTATTATTCAAGGAGGAATGGGGGTAGGAATTTCTCTACATAAACTTGCGGGAACTGTTAGTAAAGAAGGCGGTATTGGAGTAATATCAACCGCGGATATTGGCTTTAAAGAAAACGATTTTAAAGAAAATAGTCTTAAAGCTAATCTGAGAGCTATTGGCAAAGAAATAAAAGCTGCTCGTAAGATTGCGGGAGAAGATAAAATCTTAGGTGTAAATATTATGGTAGCTTTAAGAAACTATGCTGAAATAGTAAAAGAATGTGTCAAAAATAAAATTGATTTAATTATTTCGGGAGCAGGTATTCCTAAAGAACTTCCTGAATATGTCAAAGGCACAAGCACCAAAATAGCTCCAATTGTATCATCGCTTAGATGCTGCAAATTAATTGTTAAACATTGGATAGATAAATATAACTATGTACCAGATATGATTGTAATTGAAGGACCTGAAGCAGGAGGGCATTTAGGTTTTAAAGAAGAAGAGTTAAAAGAAAAGCCTTCTTTAGAAAATATTACTACCGATATTGTTTCATATATAAAAGATGTTGAAAAAGAAACAGGTAAAGATATTCCGGTTATAAGTGCCGGAGGAATATATGATAGCAAAGATATTAAAAAGTATTTATCTTTAGGAGCTTCAGGCGTTCAAATGGCTACCAGGTTCGTGGCAACGAAAGAGTGTGATGCTGATATTAAGTTTAAAGAAGCTTATTTAAAAGCTAAAAAGGAAGATGTTAGAATAATAAAAAGTCCCGTGGGAATGCCTGGTAGAGCATTAAATAATTCTTTTATTAAAAGAATATATGAAAATCCTGAGAAAATAACCAAATGTTATGGCTGTATTAAGACCTGTGATATGACGAAAACTCCTTATTGTATAACTAAGGCTTTAATAAATGCGGCTTTAGGTAATATGGATAATGCTTTGATTTTCTGTGGATCAAACGTTGATAAAATTAATAAAATTGTTACAGTCAAGGAATTAATGAAAGAGCTTACAAGTGAACTTTAAAAATATTATTCATTATGAAAAGATAGATTCAACGCAAAAAGAGGCTTGGAAGTTATATCAAAAGTCTTATAGTGAAGCTTTAATAATCGCTGATACCCAAACAGCAGGAATTGGTACTCATGGTCGAAGTTGGGTAACAGGAAAAGGTAATATTGCTTTATCAATGCTTTTTACTTTAGAGGCTAATATATCATCTCTTGATAATCTAACGTATAAAATAGCCCAAATAATCTTAGAAATATTTCATAATGATTATCAAATAGATTTAGATATTAAACTGCCTAATGATCTTATGATAAATAAAAGAAAAGTCGGAGGCATTTTAGTAGAAAGCAAAATGCAAAAAAATAAGGTAAAAGCATTAGTAATAGGCATAGGTTTAAATATTTTAACTTATCCTCAGGATAGCAAAATAAATGCTATATCCATATATGAAGCTACAAATAAAAAGATAGATAAAAATGGGCTTATTAATAGAATATGTACCAATATAAAAAATGAATTACAAGAAAGGAATTTAATGAAATGAAAATAGGATATTTATTTCCTGGTCAAGGATCACAATATGTTTCCATGGGTAAAGATTTATATGATAACTATGAAGAAGCCAAAAAGATATATGATCTAGTAGATTCTCTAACTTCTTTAAATATAAAAGAATATTCTTTTGATGGACCAGAAGATACTTTAAAGAAAACGAGTATTTGTCAATTAGCAGTTTTAACCCATAGCTTAGCAATACTAAAAATATTAGAAAAAGAAAATATAACTTGTGATATGAGTGCCGGCCTTAGTTTAGGAGAATATACTGCTTTAATAAACTCACAAGCTATATCTTTAGAGGATGGTATTAAACTTGTTAAAAAAAGAGGAGAAGTTATGGAAAAACTTGTCCCTAAAGGAAGTTACTTAATGGCAGCATTATTAGGTATAACTGATGAAGATGCTAAAGAAATATGTGAAAGTGTAAACGGTTTTGTAATCCCTGTGAATTTTAATTGCCCAGGCCAAGTTGTTATATCTGGCTATGAAGATAGTGTAAATAAGGCCGCAGAGCTTGCCAAAGAAAAAGGTGTAAGAGTAAGTATTTTACCAACCGTGGGACCTTTTCATACAAGTTTATTAAAAGAAAGCGCTAAAGCTTTTGCAAGTGAATTAGAAAATGTTGAGATAAGTATTCCTAAAAATAAAGTTGTTAAAAACCTTGATGGTACTATCTATACGGCTCAAGATAATATCAAAGATATTTTAGAAAAACACATGATAAATCCCGTCCAATTTACTAAAAGTCTAAATACGATGCTTGATGAAAATATCGATGTATTCGTAGAAATTGGCCCTGGTAAAACTTTAAGTGGTTTTATTAAGAGAACTGCGAAAGCAAGAGGAAAAGAAGTAAAGATATTTAATATATGTGATAAAGAAACTTTAGAGAATTTTATATCTTTTTATAAAGGAGAATCATTATGAGAAAAGTTGCTTTTATAACCGGAGCTACAAGAGGTATTGGTAAAGAAATAGCCCTTACTTTAGCTAGTGAAGGATATGATATAGCCTTAAATTATCGAACTATGAATGATAGTGTTAATACTCTCAAAAGTGATATTGAGTCTAAAGGTGTACATTGTTTACTTGTAAAAGGTGACGTATCTTCCTATGAAGATGCCGAAAATATGATAAAGGAAATAATAACTAAATTGGAAAGAATTGATGTTCTAGTTAATAACGCTGGTATTACTAAAGATGGTCTATTAATTAGAATGCCTAAAGAAAACTTCAATGATGTCATAAATACCAATCTAATAGGAACTTTTAATGTTACTAAAATGGTAGTAAGTCAAATGTTAAAACAAAAATATGGCAAAATTATCAACATTTCTTCTGTAGTTGGAATATCCGGAAATACGGGTCAATGTAATTATGCAGCATCAAAAGCAGGAATAATAGGTTTTACCAAAAGCTTAGCTAAAGAGCTTGGTAGTAAAAATATCCTAGTAAACGCTATAGCTCCGGGATATATTCAAACAAGTATGACTGATAGTTTAAAAGACGAAATAAAAGAAGATATTGCTAAAAATATTCCTCTTAAAAGATTAGGAGAGCCAAAAGATATCGCTAACTTAGTTAAATTTTTGGCAAGTGAAGATAGTTCTTATATAACCGGTCAAGTTATCCATGTAGATGGCGGACTATTAATGTAGGTGATGATATGGAAAAAAGAGTTGTAATAACGGGATTAGGTACAATTAATCCCATTGGAAATGATATAAAAGGAACTTTAGAAAGTATTAAAAATAGTAAATGTGGTATTGATAAAATAACTTATTTTAATACGGATAATTATCGCACTAAGATGGATGCTGAAGTAAAGGATTATGATCCTCTTAAATACTTTGATGCTAAAGAAGTAAAAAGACTAGATATAGTATCACAATACGCAATGATAGCAGCAAGAGAAGCATTTAAAGATTCGGGTATTACTAAAGAAAATACGGACTTTAATAATATAGGAGTTTATATTGGCTCAGGAATTGGGGGATTTTCTACTATTCAAAAACAATGTGAAGTTAATTTTGCAAAAGGTAATAAAATGGTATCACCGTTTTTGATCCCGTCATCTATTGCTAATATTCCTACAGGTAATGTAGCTATTGATTTAGGCTTAAAAGGTGAATCGATGAGCATTGTTACAGCTTGTGCATCTTCAACTCATTGTATTGGCGAGGCTTACCGTAGTATTAAACATGGTTATGCCGATGTAATTTTAGCAGGCGGAAGTGAAGGATCTATTTGTGAAGTTGGCATCGCCGGTTTTGAAAACATGCATGCTTTATCTACAAGTGAAGATAAAAATAGAGCAAGCATTCCATTTGACAAAGAAAGAAATGGCTTTGTAATGGGTGAAGGGGCCGGAGTTCTAGTCTTAGAAGAATTAGAACATGCCCTTAAAAGGAAAGCAAAGATTTATGCTGAAGTCGTAGGTTTTGGCTGTACAACTGATAGTTATCATATTACTTCACCGGATCCAAGTGGTGACGGGGCTAGAAGATGTATGGAAAGAGCACTTGATGATGCTAATCTAAAACCAGAAGAAGTAGATTATATTAATGCCCATGGTACATCAACACCTTTAAATGATAAAACAGAAACTAAAGCTATTAAAGAATTATTTGGAAATCACACTAAAGATTTACTTGTAAGTTCTACTAAAGGAAATACAGGCCATTTACTTGGTGCCGCGGGAGCAGTTGAGGCTATAATTTGTACTTTAGCAATTAATAATTCTATTGTGCCTCCGACAATAAACTATAAGGTTAAAGATGAAGAATGTGATTTAAATATTGTACCTAATAATCCAGTAGAAAAACACATTAAAGTTGCACTATCTAATTCCTTAGGGTTTGGTGGTCACAATGCAACAATCATAATAAAAAAATATGAGTAGGTGAGATATATGGAATACGAAAAAATAAAAGAATTAATGCAAGATATGAGTAATTCAAAACTCTCTTCAATGGATATTGAATTTGAAGATGGTACTAAAATAAGTATGCAAAAAAATAATAGTGAGGAAGTAGTAGCTGTAAGGCCTAAAGAAGAAATAAAGGAAGAAATAGTTCCTTTACAAAAAGATGATGAGAAATATATTGTATCTCCTATGGTTGGAACTTTTTATCTTAAACCATCACCAACTTCAGAACCATTTGTAACAGTAGGAAGTTCTATTAAAAAAGGTGATACTGTATGTATCGTTGAAGCTATGAAACTTATGAATGAAATAGAATCAGACTTTGATGGAACTATAAAAGAAATTTTAGTAAATGATGGTACTCCAGTAGAGTATGGTACTAAATTATTTAAAATAGAATAGGTGATTTATATGTTAGATAAAGATGGTATTAAAAAAATAATTCCTCAGCGGGAACCATTTTTAATGGTAGATGAAGTTGAAAGTTTTATTCCCGGAGATAGTGCTACTGCCTATAAATATGTTGATGTAAATGAACCATATTTTAAAGGACATTTTCCTGATAATCCCGTTATGCCAGGAGTACTTATTGTAGAAAGTTTAGCCCAAACAGGAGCCATAGCAATTTTATCTATGGAAGAAAATAAAGGTAAAAATGCTTTGTTCGGAGGCATTAATAAACTTAAGTTTAAAAAAGTTGTTAAACCGGGTGATAAACTAAAGCTTGAGGTAAAAAT
>CANRMZ010000080.1 GCA_947631885.1 uncultured Bacilli bacterium | reverse complement strand
ACTGATTTATATGAATTTTTAATTGAAGCTAAAAAACAAACTTATGCAAACGAAAACGCTAAGAAAGAAGCTCCATCGCGTTTAGGCTCACGAGACTATGAATACGCAAATGGAACATTTACATACCATGATACTTACTTCGGAGGAACTAATTTCATGGGTGAAGAAGTAGTCTATAAGGATGAAGAAGTACCTATCTGGGGTATGAATTATTATGGCGTTACTCTAGATGAATCTTTAAGTGAAGAAGCTGTTGATAAGGCTTTAAGACCAGCTTTGATGATGGTAGGAGAAGATAAAGATACTATTCCTGTTCGAGGACCAAAAGAATATATTAATAAAGAATATAAATATACTTTTGAATATCATGGTGATTTAAACCAATTCGAAGGAGTAGAAACAATATATAAAGATAATAAAGAAGTATATTTTTTAAAATGTCATGGTGGCTTAATTAAAAAATAATTCGAAAGGAAAAGTAAAATGAAAATAACTAAATATCCTCAATCGTGTTTAATGGTAGAAACAAATAATAAAAAAATATTAATAGATCCAGGAAGTCTAAAGTATCAAGATAAGTTTCTTTCTAAATGGCAAGAAGCTGATGTAATTCTTGTAACTCACAAACATTTTGATCATATTTATCCTGAGGTTTTAGAAAATTTAAATATCCCCATTTATTCAACAAAAGAAGTACAAGATACTTATCCAGAGTTAGATATTAATATCGTAAACGAAAATGATATCCTTTCTTTTGATAATATTAAAGTTGAAGTAGTAAAGGCTATTCATGGTTTTAATCCTCTTCTTAAAAAGGGTGGAGAAGTATTTGAAAATGTTGGTTATATTATCGATGATGGTAAGCATAGATTATACGTAACTAGTGATACAATATCATTTAATAACGATTATAAGGCAGATATTGTGGCTCTTCCAACGACAGCGCATGGCATTACAATGTCGGCTTATGAAGCTGCACTTTGGGCAAAAGATATGGGAGCAAAATTAGTACTACCTATTCATATGGATAATGATTTTTACCCTCCAGATATGGAATTTATTAGAGAGAATTTTACAAAAGAAAACATTAACTATAAAATATTGCAAATCGAAGAAGAACTAGATATTATTGACTAAAAACTAAATTAACCATATAATACCTCCTTGAAGTGGGGGATTATGGCTTTTAATACTTTAGAATATCTATCACAAGGTAAAATAGACTTCTTATTTAGCTCAACTCTTTATGATCGGATGAGTCTAATAGAACTTATAAGAAGAGTTGATAATAAGAATGATATTATAAATGGATTTCTATCTAAGTTAATAGATATAGATCCATCTTTTTGCTTTAAAGTAATATATGATAATGATAGCTATGAGGAAGATACTAAAAAATTACTGGCTAAAGGCGAAGTATTTGATGATGAAATGTTATTAAATCTACTTGCTAATTCTTCTTGGGGTGTTGATTATTTTTATGAACATATTAGTGAAATAGAGGCTACCTTAAAAGAAGAAACATATCACGAAATATTTGTTATGCTTTTTAAAGACTATAAAAAGTTTAGCAAGCTTTTGGCTTATTATAGGGCTCATCCTAATACCCATATTAGATTTTTATTCATGGAGTATATATTAGAGAATTATGAAGATTTATTCGAAGTTATATATCCTGATTTAATGTTATATTTAACAAGTATTACTTATAGAGAAAACGAACAACTTACTTTATTTCCAGATTTAATGGCTAATGAAGATATTAGTCATTTAGCTTATTTAATTTTAAAATCTAAGTATAAAGATAAATACTTTATGCCTTTAAAAGAGTATATTTTAGCAAATTACCCCGAAAATGATTTAGCTAAAGAATTAATTATTCCTGTTATGATATACGATACATCTTATTCATATCGCTATGTGCAAAATGAAATAGGCATAGCAGAATTTAGCCGAGATCCTGACAGATTATTTTTGACTTCTTCAACCGAAAAATTTTTTATAATAAAAAACTATCCTAATTTAATATCTAGGGACATTTTAGAACATTATCAAGCTTGTTACAACCGTTTTAGAGAAGAAGATACTCAGTTATTAGATCTAGTTAATATGACAAGACTTGGCGGTAAATTATTAGAATTTATTGATAAGTATTTAACATTAAGCACTCGGGCTACATGGCGTTATATAGCTTCTGGTTCTACGGGTGTTGTTTACCAAGTTGGTGATTTTGTTTTAAAAATGTTTAGAACTAAGTGGTCTTATGAGGATGTTATATGTCCAAATTTATTTTTAATTGTAAAAAATTATGAAGAAATATATATTAGAGATAATAGAGGTATAGTAGAGTGCGGTATTGAGGTACAACCATATCTTAAAAGAGATGCTAAAAACGTTGACGTGAAATATTTAGGCTACTTCCTACATGAATTAGAAGCTTTAGGCTATAGATACACAGACACTTTGATGAGTGGCCCTTGTGGCGATAATTGTCGATTACTTGATAGTTATCTAGATGCTGATTGTGCTGATCCTGAAAGGTTACCAAATTGGTTTAAAGAAATGCCTTTGGTACTTGTAGATAGAGATCGGATATATCCTAATGATGCACTTTATATAAGACAACTTGCGAGTCATTATTAAAAGTATGATATACTATTGATAGCATAAGAGGTTGAATGAATATGAATAAAGAATTTATTAGGACTATTAAATTCACAATATTTTCGATAAGTGCCGGACTTATTCAAGTAGGATCTTTTAGCTTACTTAAAGTGATATTTCCTTCATGGGGATATTGGCCTGTATATTTAATTTCTTTAATTTTATCGGTTGTATGGAATTTTACTCTAAATAGAAATTATACTTTTAAAGCCGCTAATAATGTGCCTGTTGCCATGCTTAAAGTGGCACTTTTCTATGCCGTATTTACACCTATATCAACTTATTTAGGTGATGTAGCATCTTTAAAAGGTATAAATGATTTTATTGTTTTAGCAGTAACTATGATTTTAAACTTTGTTTTAGAATTTTTATATGATAGATTCTTTGTTTTTGGCAAAGCTATTGATACAAGAAAAAGGTGATAAGATGTTAGTTAGTAATTTTGGCGATGATTATAAAATATTAAAAACAGGTAATGGCATGAAACTTGAAAGTTGGAAGAATATTAAACTTTTAAGACCAGATCCTGTTATTATATGGGATAATCCCATTGATGAAAAAGAAGCTGATGCTGTATATCACCGTTCCAATACCGGGGGAGGATATTGGGAAAATATCAAAAATATTCCTGCTAGATGGACTGTAAACTATCATGATTTAACTTTTAATATTAAACAAATGGGTTTTAAACATACCGGTTTGTTCCCAGAGCAGGCTGTAAACTGGGATCGAATGATCGAGGCTATTAAGTCTTCATCTAAAGAAGTAAAAGTATTAAATCTATTTGCATATACTGGTGGAGCAAGTGTTGCATGTCTTTCAGCAGGTGCTAGTGTTGTTCACGTTGACTCTTCAAAAGGTATGAATGACTGGGCTAAAGAAAATGTTATATCATCAGGCCTTCAAGATAGGCCTATAAGATTCTTAGTTGATGATGTTATTAAATTTGTCGAAAGAGAAATCCGCAGGGGTAATAAATATGATGCTATAATCATGGATCCTCCTTCTTACGGAAGAGGAGCTAATAAAGAAGTTTGGTCTATTGAAAAAGATTTAGATAAATTATTAACATTATGTAAAGAAATACTAAGTGATGATTTTCTCTTTGTATGTGTTAATACTTATTCTACTAATCTTTCTTTAGTAACTTTAGAAAATATTTTAAAAGTTCATTTTAATAATAAAATAACAGTTGATGAAATAGTACTTCCTATTGAAAATACTAATCTTTATTTGCCCGCGGGTATAACAGGATGGGTAGCAAATGAGTAACCTAAATATCCTTTATGAAGATAATCATATTATTGTTGTAGAAAAGCCGGTGAATATTTTATCTCAAGCTGATAATACTAAAGAAGCTGATATGCTTACTTTGATTAAGGCGTATATAAAAGAAAAGTATCAAAAGCCAGGCAATGTATTTCTTGGCCTTGTGCATCGTCTTGATAGACCTGTAGGAGGTGTCATGGTTTTTGCCAAAACCTCTAAGGCGGCATCTAGACTTGCACAAAGTATGAATGAGGGCTTATTTCATAAATCTTATTATGCTGTTGTAAATGGTATCCTTCCTAAGAAAGAAGATACTCTTATTGATTTTTTAGAAAAAACAGAAGATAAAAAAGTTTTGTTAAATACGCCAAATGGCAAAAAAGCTATCTTACATTATAAAGTTATTGAAGAAAAAGATAATCTTTCTTTAGTGGATATTGCTTTAGAAACTGGTAGATATCATCAAATAAGAGTTCAATTTGCATCTCGTGGTTATCCTTTATATGGAGATCAACTTTATGGTAAGCAAGATAAAGAACAGATAGCACTATGTGCTTACAAACTATCATTTCCTCATCCCATTACTAAGGAAATATTAACTTTTAGTGTTGACCCTAATGGAAAAATATGGAAATTGTTTACCACATGTAAATAATTGGATTTTTAAATGTTTAATATTGTAAAATATTATTATGTTTAGTAGTAAAAAGAATAAAAATAGTAACGTATATGTTGAACCGGATAATATAGGTGACTTTTTAAAACAATGTCGAATAGATAAAAATCTAACTCAACTTGAGTTAGGTAATATTTTAGATGTATCTCCTAAAACTATTTCTAAATGGGAGAACAATAATGGATTTCCTGACCAGTTATATCAAATGCCTTTATGTAATGCCCTTGATATAACTTTAGAAGAATTACATTCTGGTCGGCTAAACATTAAACAAAGAAACAAGGAGAAAAAAGAGACTAGGATAAAATTCGCACTAGTCTTTTTTATTGGTATACTACTCATAATCATTGTTGTAATGTTTGCTTTAGTTATCTATTATAAACATTTCTATAATCCATTAACTTTAAAATATATTGATGTTACTAATGATGAGCAAACTGTATGTAATATAGATGGATATTATATAAAAGATAGAAGCATTAAAATGCTTTATATTGGTAATATAAAATTATTAAATGATGATATAGCAGCAGAAGACTTAATTGAAGTAAATTTCATTTATAAAGACAAAATAATATTTTCAACAACATCATTAAAAAACATATCTATTAATTTAGATGGTGTAGATAATCCAGAAAATATAAAAGTTGAAATTTCTGTAAAAGATTTCGAAACAGGAAAAGAAAAATATAGAGAAAAATTTAATATTGATTTTTTAGAAATAATTACTAATCGTGAAATAGCTCAATATGATTTAAATACTAAAGAAATGATAAAAGAATTAAAGAAATTGGGATTTGAAAAACTAGATGGTAATACATATAAAAAGTCGAATAAAACAGAAGAAATAATTTATAGTGTTGGATCACAAACGTTTAGTATAAACATAATTGAAAATAGTAAATTTTTGATTAAATACAAGATTTATTCTGGAATTATTAATGCTTCAGTGATGAATAAAATAGGAAATGAATTTATAGTTACAGAAAAATATAATTATAATTTATACAATGCAGAGATAGAAAATATTGTAGGTTATGGATATACATTAGATGCAGTGCTAAGAATACTAGAACCATACATTAATCTACGAAACAGATACTTAGTATCTACGAATTAGAGATTGCTATTTGTGTGTCGAATATTGTATGTTTTTTTGGAAAGGAGGTAG
>CANRMZ010000079.1 GCA_947631885.1 uncultured Bacilli bacterium | reverse complement strand
TTGGTATCCGGCATATGTTGGTGAAAAAAGGTTTGCTAACTGGATAGCTAATGCACGTGATTGGAATGTATCAAGAAGTAGATATTGGGGAAGCCCAATCCCATACTTTAAATGTGAATGTGGTCATACGCATATGGTTGGTAGCATTGCCGAACTTAAAGAAATGGCGATTGAAAAAATCTATGATAATCTAGATTTACATAAACCATATATTGATAATGTTCATATTAAATGTGAAAAATGTGGTAAGAGCATGACTAGAATACCTGATGTATTAGACTGTTGGTTTGACTCAGGTTCTATGCCATTTGCCCAATATCATTATCCATTTGAAAATAAAGAACTTTGGGAAAGCCAATTCCCTGCGGACTTCATTTGTGAAGGTATTGACCAAACTCGTGGATGGTTCTATACGCTTTTAGTTATTTCAACATTTGTAAAAGGTTGTTCACCATTTAAAAATGTTTTAGTAAATGATTTATTACTTGATGCTGAAGGCAAAAAGATGAGTAAATCAAGAGGTAATATTGTTGAGCCGTTTACTACGATTAAAGATTATGGTGCTGATACGGTAAGATTCTATCTTCCATATGTATCACCTGTTTGGACACCATTAAAGTTTGATATTGAAGGCTTAAAAGAAGTATATTCTAAATTCTTTAATCCGTTGAAAAATACTTATAGTTTCTTTGCTATGTATGCTAACATCGATGGTATTGATACAGATGATTGTAAAGTAGCTTATGAAGATAGGGAAGAAATCGATAAATGGTTATTATCAAAATATAATAAACTTGTTAAAGATGTAAGAGCAGGCTTTGATGAATACGATTTAAATAAAGTAGTTCACTATTTAGCCTCATTTGTGTCTGATGATTTATCTAACTGGTATATCCGAAGAAATAGAAATAGATTCTGGGGTAGTGAGCTTGATAACTCTAAAAAGGCCGTTTATATAACTACTTATGAAGTTTTAACGGGTCTTGCTAAATTAATAGCTCCGATTACACCATTTGTTGCTGAAGAGTTATATCGTAACTTAACTGGCGAAAAATCTGTTCACTTAACTGATTATCCGGTATGTGATGAAAAACTAATTAATGAACATATTCAAGAAAAGATGGATTTAGTTCGCAGTATTATTTCTATCGGAAGATATGTTAGAGAAGAAAATAAGATAAAAGTTCGTCAACCTTTACCAGAGGCTTTAATTGATGGTAAAAATGAAGAACTTTTAAAAGACTTAGTATCTTTAATCGAAGAAGAATTAAATGTTAAAGAAGTACTATTTGTTAAAGATATTAATGAATATATGACTTTTGAAATCAAGCCTAACTTCAAAGAAGTAGGTAAGATCTTTGGTAAGAATATGGGTGAGTATACTAAAGCCCTTGCTAATCTTTCTGAAGATGAGACTGCCAAACTTCTTAAAGGCGAAACTATAATTCTTGAGATTGCCGGCGAAAAATATGACATTACTCCTGAAATGGTTGATATTAGATATAATGCTAAAGAAGGCTTTAATGTCGGTATGGATAATGGTAACTTCATTATTTTAAATACGACTATTACTAAAGAGTTAAAAGAGCAAGGAGATACTAGAGAATTTGTTTCTAAAGTTCAAGCTCTTCGTAAAGAAAACGGCTTTGATATAGCGGATAGAATTACTATTACTTATAATGCTGATGAAGAACTAAAAAATGCTGTTGAAAACAATAATGACTATGTATCTTCTGAAACTTTAGCTACTAAGATAGTATTTGATGAAAGCATAGCTAAAGATCTTAAATTAAATGAATATGCTGTAGGTATAAGCCTTAAGAAAAATTAGGCCAAAAAAATAACAGTTTATAGCTGTTATTTTTTTATCTTATTAACTTGATATTTATACCCCTTGGTATCGACTGTTGCATACTCAATAGTTATATAATCTTCTTCTTTTAAGTAGCCCATATCTTCAACTAAATAATCATAATCTTTAGCGGCAATCTTTTCAAGAACATCCATGCCTTCGATAACTTTGCCAAAAGCCGCATAATTGCCATCAAGGTAAGTGTGATCGTCACTAAGTAGTATGAAAAATTGGCCTCCCGCGGAATTAGGCAAATCAGTTCTTGCCATAGATATAACACCTTTTTTATGCGATATATTATTTTCTATACCATTAGATGCAAATTCGCCTTCGATACTATAATCAAGTTCTTTGCCTCCACCACCTTGAACAACAAAGTCTTTTTGCACTCTAGTTATAACGTTGTTATTAAAGAAACCATCTTCAACTAAAGTGACAAAATTAGCAACAGTATTATATACTTCATTAGGATAAAGCTCTAAAGTGATATTTCCATAATCTTTAATAGTCATTGTAACAATAGGGTTTTCATCGACATGTTCAGGCTCAAATTTCTTTTCTTCGTTTTTAGCACATCCTGTTAAAAGAAGGGCAGTGCTTAAAATTAACAATATTTTTTTCTTCATTATATATACCTTTCTTACATAATTATCATTATAATGAATTATTTTGTCAAATCTTTTGTGCTATTTTTCTTCTTTTTTTAATATTTTATTGGTATAATACAAAGGAAAGTTGAAAAATTATGAAAAAGAAAAAAGTATTAAAAATTGTTATCGGTATCATTTTAGGATTACTTTTACTTTTCTGGCTAGGTTATTTTGTTTGGCCTATTATATCTGCATCTTTTTAAGGCTTGACTAGGCTATAAAGCTATAATATAATAAGACTAGTCTTTAAGAAAAGGGGATTTAATGGATCACTATTTTACTAATAATGAGAATTTAAAAAGTGAAATAAAAATAATCAATTATGAATATAATGGATGTAGTTTTTCTTTTTTAAGTGATAATGGTGTTTTTAGTAAGAACCATATTGATTATGGTAGCCGCCTTTTGGTAGAAACTTTTTTAGAAAATACTGAAACAAGGGGCAAAGTTTTAGATGTAGGCTGTGGATATGGCTTCATGGGTATTGTAATAGCTAAAATACTTGATATTCATGTAACGATGATTGATGTTAATAAAAGAGCAGTCCATCTAGCTAAAAGAAATATCGATAAAATGGATGTAAACGCGGAAGCGTTTATAAGTAATGTTTATGAAAATATAAATGATAAGTATGATTTTATAATAACTAATCCTCCAGTTAGGGCGGGGAAGAGCGTTTTACTTGACATTTTAATAAATGCTAAAGAACATCTGACTGATGATGGACAGCTTTGGTACGTTTTGCGTAAAGACCAGGGTGCGAAAAGCATGCAAAAAGCCCTTGAAAGTGTCTATAAAGTTGAAAATATTTGTAAAAGTAAAGGGTTTTATGTATTTTTGTGTAAAAAACATTGACAAAATTGCTAGAAAACTGCTAGAATTATATATTGCTGACATGTTTATTATTATATAAATTAAGTAGTCTAAAAAAATATTAATGATGGGGTGAGATCGTGGCTTATAAAGTAGAAAAATTCGGAGACTATCGCGAAAGAAGGAATTTTGCAAAAGCAAAAAATAGACTAGAGCTTGCCGACTTACTTGAAGTTCAAAAAAAGAGTTACCAAAACTTTTTGGAAAATGGAATCAGAGAGACCTTTGAGGATCTTTTTCCTGTTGAAAGCTTTACTGGTAATATTTCTTTAGAATTTGGTGATTATTCATTTGATGAACCAAGATATTCAATTAAGGAAGCAAAAGAAAGAATGGTAAACTATGCTGCTCCTTTAAAGGTTGAAGCAAGATTATTCATTCATGAAACAGGAGAAGTTAAGGAACAAACTATCTTCCTAGGAGACATGCCTTTAATGACTGAGGCTGGTACCTTTATTATTAATGGTGCTGAAAGGGTTATTGTTTCTCAACTTGTACGTAGCCCATCTATTTACTTTAAAAGAGAAATAGATAAAAACGGAAGAAGAATTATTTCAGGAGAAATAATCCCTAACAAAGGAACTTGGCTAGAATATGAAACTGATGCCAAAGGTATTTTGTATGTCAGAATTGATAGAACAAGAAAAGTTACTGTTACAACTTTCTTAAGAGCCTTAGGACTTTCTTCTGACGAAGAAATTATTGCTATGTTTGGCGATAATGATTATATTAAGAATACTTTAGATAAAGATTCTACTAATAATACTGATGAAGCATTACTAGAAATATATGAAAAACTAAGACCAGGAGAACCAGCAACTCTAGATAGTTCTAAGAACCAATTAATAACTAGATTCTTTGATAGATTCCGTTATGATTTAGCTAAAGTAGGACGTTATAAATTTAATAAGAAATTAAATATTACCGAAAGATTATTAGGATGTACTTTAGCAGAAGATATTAAATTTAATAAAGAAACTGTAGCTAAAAAAGGTGATGTTGTAACTAAACCTTTACTTGCTAAATTAAAAGAAGTATTTGCAGCAGGTTATAACTTAAAAGATGCTACTATTAATGAAGAACTTGATGATTATAAGAAAATTCAAACTGTAAAAGTTTATGATAGAATTGATGGTAAGAAAGAACTTACTTTAATAGGTATAGATACATCAGTTGAAGAAAAAAGACTTACTATTCCTGATGTATATGCATCATTATCTTATTATATAGGATTACATTATAATATTGGTAACGAAGATGAAATCGACCATTTAGGAAACCGTCGTGTAAGACAAGTTGGTGAATTAATTGAAAACCAATTTAGAGTAGGTATGGCTAGAATGGAGAGAGTTATTCGTGAAAGAATGACTACTCAAGAAATTGAAAATGTTACTCCGAAAACATTAATCAATATTAGACCCGTTACTGCTGTATTAAAAGAATTCTTTGGTTCAAGCCAATTATCTAAATTCATGGATCAAATTAATCCAATTGCTGAACTTACTGATAAGAGAAGATTATCATCTTTAGGACCTGGAGGTCTTTCAAGAGAAAGAGCAGGTATGGAAGTTCGTGACGTTAACTCATCACACTATGGTCGTATTTGTCCAATTGAATCACCAGAAGGTCAAAACATTGGTCTTATTACTTCTTTAGCAGGCTATGCTAAGATTAATGACTATGGTTTTATAATGACTCCATATCATAAAGTTATTGATGGTGTTGTTCAAAAAGAAGTCGTTTATATGACTGCTGATGAAGAACAAGATTACTATATATCTCAAGCTACTGTTAAGCTTGATGATGATAACCGTATCGTTGATGATGAAATTATCGTCAGAGTAAACGGTGATAACGTAAGAGTTAAAAGAGAAGAAGTTGACTATGTTGACGTAGCTCCAAGCCAAGTTGTATCTGTTACAACAAGCTGTATTCCATTCTTGGAATTCGATGATGCTCGTCGTACCCTAATGGGTGCCAACATGCAACGTCAAGCTGTACCTCTTTTAACAACTGAAGCTCCTATCGTTGGTACAGGAGTTGAGCATATTGCTGCTGCTTCAAGTGGAAGCTGTATTCTAGCTAAAGCTGATGGCGTAGTAGATTATGCTGATAGTAAAAAGATTATTGTTAAACTTAAATCAGGTTCTACTGATACATATTATTTAGCAAACTTCGAAAGAAGTAATGCTTCGACTTGTGTAAATCACAGGCCTTTAGTAAAAGCTGGCGAAAAAGTTCATGCTGGTCAAGTTATTGCTGATGGTCCTTCTTGTGATCATGGAGAACTTGCTTTAGGTAAGAATATGACAGTTGCTTTCATGACATTCGAAGGTTATAACTACGAGGATGCCGTAATCTTAAATGAAAGACTTGTTAAAGATGATGCTTATACATCACTACATATA
>CANRMZ010000078.1 GCA_947631885.1 uncultured Bacilli bacterium | reverse complement strand
CGTAAAGGAGCCGTTAAATCTCCGGAACGAGTTGTTGCTCCGACTAAAGTAAAAGGTGGAAGGTCTATTCTGATACTTTTGCTCTTGCCTTCATTACCAATTACTAAATCAAGAACAAAGTCTTCCATCGCGGGATATAAAATTTCTTCAATATAACTAGGAAGCCTATGTATTTCATCAATAAAAAGGACATCGCCTGGTTCTAAGCTTGATAATACGGCTGCTAAGTCGCCTGGTTTTTCCATAGCTGGACCTGATGTGGTCTTAATATTAGTCCCCATTTCATTAGCGATAATATGAGCAAGAGTTGTTTTTCCCATTCCCGGAGGACCATATAATAACGTATGGTCTAGTACTTCTCCTCTCATTTTCGCCGCTTTAATAAAAACATTTAAGTTTTCTTTTATTTCTTTTTGACCTACATACTCATCTAAAGTTTGAGGTCTAATACTTTTTTCAAATGAATCTTCTGAAAGTTCTGCTGTATCTACTATCCTCATAAATCTCCTTTCTTAATATATAAAAGAGCATCACGCCATGATAACGCATAATCATGTTTGTCGTCTTTTATGCCAAAACGTAAGGTCTTAATGCCATATTTTGCTACTTCATCAAGAACACTTTTACTATCATCAATCATAAGATCAACGCCATATTTTTGACATATTTCCCCTTTGGCATCTAAATCGAAGACCATTTCATCGAAGTGCAAGTTATGTTTTTTAATAAACTCTTTAGTGGGCTCTATTATTTCTTGTAAATCCCCACCGCGAGCGGTTAGTAAAATAGTTTTAATATGATGATCTTGACAATAATCTAAAAATTCTTGAAGTCCTTCATAAATATTTACATCCCACACCATTTCTTCCATATGATTTTTCATAATAATTTTTTCTTTGTCCCATGGTGAGTTTTCAGGCAAATCAACTTCAAAACCCGGATAATAAGTTTTATACTTTTCTTTAATAATACGCCATGTATCTACACATGTATCGTCAAAATCAATTCCTATGACCATATTCTACCTTAATAAAAGCTTTAACGCTTCTTTTACTTGCTCTTCAATTGATAAAGATTCATCAATATCTTTGATAATCTTCTTAATTTCTCCTGTTTTATAGCCTAGTGACTCTAATACCGCTATTAAATCTTCACGATTGCTTTCTTCTTCACTAGTATCTGTCTCAATCGCAATTTTGCCTTTTAAGTCTAGTATTATTTGTTTTGCTATTTTTTCGCCAATTCGTGGAAATTTAGTTAAATAAAGAATATTTTCTCTATTTATAGCATCTACTATTCCACTTACCGAACCGGTAGCAAAGAAAACATTAGCCATTTTAGGTCCTAAGCCCTTAACATTAATAAGTCTTAAGAAAAGTTCCAATTCTTCTTCCTTTTTAAAGCCAAATAAAGAATTTTCATCTTCCTTAACATTATTATATAGATATACCTTATATTCAGTGCCAAGTTCGTAGCTATAGGGATTAGCTACATATATAAGATATCCTATATTATTACACTCTAGAACAATATAACTAGAGCTTTGCATGGTTACTTTACCTATTATGTATTTATACACTTATTACCACCTAACAACATTATATATCATAATTTTGCTTTTAGCTATCACAAAATATTGTGTCAAAAATGTGTTGACTTTCCATCTAGTTTGCGTTAGAGTATTCGCCAAGAAATCCCCATAGATAAAGGGATATATATTTTTTCAAGATTTTATTTAATTAAGGCAGGCATATAATATTTGACTTTTTCTTTATTATGTGTTAGAATAGGCGCCAATAAATCAAAAAGGAGGGTTTTGATTATGAATAAAATGGAGATACTAGGTTTATTATTTAGATGTGACGCTACAATTAGTGGTTACCTAAGAGATAAAACATTTGACACTACAAAAGTTACCGAAGAAAATTTAAACAGAATTAAAGAACAAATTAATAGAGACTACACTGATATTTCAGCTATGAGAGATAATGATGACTTCACTGAATACCA
Source organism: uncultured Bacilli bacterium (assembly GCA_947631885.1). Classification (GTDB taxonomy): domain Bacteria; phylum Bacillota_I; class Bacilli_A; order RF39; family UBA660; genus UBA6448. The sequence continues at coordinate 3,791 of CANRMZ010000078.1, read as the reverse complement.
AAACAGATATGAAAGTCTTGCTACTTTAGCAGCTGATTGGGCTATGCCAATTGTTAATGCTATTGATCAAGCATATAGCTTTTTAATATCTGATGCTTCAACTCAAGAAAAACTTGATGCAATTGAAAGATTAACATTAAGTGAAAAAGCTAAAGATGTACTTGCTATGATAGTTTCTTGTCAAGACAATATTAACACTATCAATGCGGATGCTTCAATTAATGATACTTCTAAAGCTATAATAAATGCTACTAGTGATAAGATTAATGATGATATTAGGACTACTTTAAATGGTGCTGATGAAAGTACACTTGACATGTTATATGACAAATATGAAGGCATTGTCCAAATGTGTCAAACTACTTTAATGAGACGTACAGTTACTAAATCAGAAATGCTTGAAACAATATTTACTTGTAAAAGAGAAGCTTCTGACATATTAAGTGATAATACTATTAAGCTAAGTAGAAAAGAGAAAAAACAAATCAATCACATTATTTCTGAAGCTGGAAAAGATTACATGGATTGTTATGATTTAAATAATGATGATCCAAGAATCAAAGAATATGTTACAAAATATGCTGAATTTAATGATTATCTAGGAAGCATCAGAGGAAATCAAGTAAATCGTCATACTGTAGCTAGTAGAGTTTCTAGAGATGATGTTCCTGAAACTACAAGAAAGTCTGGTAATAGTTTATTAAAAACGATCTTTGCTTTAATTGGTGCTGGTTTAGTTGGAGCTTTAATTGCAGCTATAATCTTCCATTGTATTAATACCACAGACCTTGATAATGTTCCTACTAATACAGACACTAGCGAACCATCTTCTACAGAAGAATTAATTGATGATCTACTTTTAGCACAAAACATTAATATAGATAACTATGATGAATTATTTGACTTCGCTTGTAAGATTCAAACTAAACTTCCAAGTGATGCCAATATCACTGTAGATGATATTATGTATGCTTTAAGACTTGCAAACTTTGACAAATTACAAGATAAAGCTTACTTCTCTGATCGTGATGAAGTGTGTGCCGCTACTTATGTTATTGGTAAACTTGCTCCAAGTGTTGGTGTTGATGCTTTAGTTCAAAGAGCACCAGAAGATGATATTATTCTAAGCGAACAACAAATGAAAGATATCTTAATGACTGTAACAGATAATGAATTAGCAATTGATTCCTTTGCTTCTGCTAAAGTTGATGGTGGTTATGACATTTATAAAGCTGCTAATATTTGTTTATCAGGTATTTATTTAGATAATAAAGAAGTTGCTTTCATTTATGCTAAAGTTATGAATGAACTTGTATGTCGTGAAGCTGTTAACTATTCAATTTGTCCAAATAGTCCAGTATCAACTCACTACGTTATAGCTGGTATGTATACTGCTAACCAAGATAGAATACTTGAACTTACATCAGGTATGAACTTAGGACCTATATATGGTACTGGTCCAAGAATCGACGGTACTCATGGTGCCCTATGTGTTGAAGAGTTAGCATCATTTATGTACATCGATGCCAAGGGCGGTACATTCATTGGTAATGAAAAGAATGCTATTTATTCATTCGTAATAGATGAGAATATAACAAACAACTGGTCATTAGATAGATAAATAAAAAAAGGAGGTTTTGGAAATGTATAATAAAAATAATAAAAGTTCTCGACTAATTAACATTTTAGTCGGAGTAATAGCTGTATTAATTATTATCTTTTTAATCGTTTTCCTAGTAAATAAATCAAATAGTAATAAAACTGTTGAAAACGATCAACAATTCAATGATAATTTAAATCTGCTTCATCAAACAGCTAAAGAATTCTTTGCTGGTCAATTACCTGATGAAGTTGGAGGCTCATTACAAACAAGCTTACAAGAGCTTATTGAAATGGGTGCTATAGATGATTTAGAATACGGCAATGAAAAGTGTGATACTGAAGAAAGTTATATCTCAATAACAAAAACAGGCAAAGATGAATATCGAGTTAAATCTAATTTAGTTTGTCCTGGTAAGTCTGATAGTACCATTGAAAAAATTAAATCAACAACTACTGTCGAAGATGAAAATGGTAATACAATTATTGACGAAGACAAAGACCAAGTTGATTTAGACGTTGAAAAAGATAAAGAAAACAACAATAGTAATGATAGCACTGTATATTGTAAAGATTTCAAATGTACTGTAGAAGAAATTCCTACAACTTGTACGGTAACATATGAATATGAATATGTTAAAAGATCCGTATCTTGTCCAAATGGATATAATATAAGTGGTTCAGTTTGTACAATGGAAACATCTGATGCTAAAGCTCCTACTCCTTTATATTCTAACCCAACAACTACTGTTGAAAATGCTAAAGTAAATAAAGGTGAACCATACAAAGTTTATGTTGATCCTATAACTGATACTACTGACGGTACTTATTATTGTACCGAAGGTACATTACAAGGCAATAAGTGTGTCGTTACTGCTAACAAAGTAACTAGTTATGAAACTAAATGTCCTGCCGGATATAATAAAGTTGGTGACTACTGTTATATTTACGCAAGTAAAACTGCTGGTTCTACATCATCTAGTTGTCCTTCAGGATATACTGATAATGGTTCTAACTGTTATTATAGAGTTCCAGTAACAACTTCAACTAATAAAGGATCTTGTCCTTCTGGATATACTCCAAATGGTAATTATTGTTATAAATATGCTAACAAGACATCTTCTACTACATCAAGTTGTCCTGCTGGTACTTCACCTTCAGGTGATAAGTGTGTAAAGAAAGTATCTGCTGTTAAAACTTATACCCCATGGGGTAACCCAGTAAGTACTTATAGTTCACATACTCAAGAAAGTACTTATACACATGAACTTGAAAAGAAAGTATTATTAGGAAAAACTTCAATTGGTGTATCTACTGTATATAACTATGCAATTTATAGAAGAACTACTCATTATACATGTTCTCAAGGTACACTTTCAGGAACAACATGTTTAGTATATTCTAACCCTGTTACTACATCTACGACTCCTAAATGCCCTTCTGGATATACTGATAATGGATCAAATTGTTATATAAGAGAACCATTACCAACTTCAACTTCTACATCTTGTCCTAATGGATATACTCAAAGTGGTAATTATTGTTATACTTACGCTAATAAAGTTACAAACTCAACTCCTGGTACATGTCCTGCTGGATTTACTGATAGTGGTTCTACATGTTATATGAGAATTCCAGGCTCATCAAATCCAGTTCAATATTGTCCTTCTGGATATTCAGATAATGGATATAATTGTACTAAGACTGTAAGTGCTAAATATGCAAGTGGTTCTACATATTCTAAGTGTCCAGCTGGTTATACTCAATCTGGTAGTGGTAAGAATATTCAATGTTATAAATACGAAACTTCTGAAGACAAATACTACTGTGAAAACGCTAATGCTGAATTAAAAGGTACATTATGTTATGTTAAAGAAGAAGCTAAATTCTTAGAAAACAGATGTGAATACGGTTATACTTTAGGAGCAGACAATATGTGTCATAGTTCTTCAGTATTAACTGCTAACCCTACATGGACAGACGTTGATTACCTATTCAGTTCAGAATCTTACGTACCTGGTTACCAAAGAACTGGTAGAGGTAAATTCCATCAAGTATGTGTAAGAGCTAATGGAACAACTGAAGAAAAGCACTGGAAATAATGCATAATAAAACGGCTCTAGAATTTCTAGCGTGAAGTAGAAAGCTTAAAAATGATATGCTAAAAAAATTAAAACTAGAATTTTTGGAGT
>CANRMZ010000077.1 GCA_947631885.1 uncultured Bacilli bacterium | reverse complement strand
GAAGAACCAACTTCAAGTGCTAAGACATTAGTTGAAAAAATTCCTGTTAATACAATATATGAACTTGTAACAGAAGAAAGAACTGACCCAAGCCTAGGATGTACAATGGGTTGGTATCATGTTTACTACGAAGGTGATAAAACTGGTTATATTTGTGCCAACTTTGCAGATGAATATTCAAGAGTTGAATATGACGAAAACGAAGTAAATAATTGTGAAACTGATTTAAAAGTTAAAGGCTTCCCTGAAAGTTATATCCCTGGCTTATGTGAACTTAAAAAAATTCATCCTACTTGGAACTTTACTCCTGATTTTAATAAATTAGACTGGGGTAATTCCGTTTTCCAACAAGAATACGACCGTAAAGCACTAATTCAGTCATTTAATGAAAAAACGCAAGGCTTTCTTGATACGGAATATATATCTTATGATTATTTAAAAGATGAGTTTATCGTTAAGGAGGGTACTAACTGGTATAACGCTAGTCACGATACGGTAGCATATTTCCTTGACCCTCGTAACTTCTTTGATGAACAAGAAATATTTATTTTTGAAAAACTATCTTTTGATGAGACTGCTCAAAAACTAGATACCGTTAATGATGTTTTAAAAGGTACGGATATAGCTGCAAAGAGCAGTGTTATATATGATGCTGGTAAAAGTAATAATGTTAGTCCCGTTTATCTAGCAAGTAGAATTAAATTAGAGACGACAGGTAATTACACTAACTATTCCATAAGAGGAACAGCCTATGGTAATTATCCACATATTTATAATCCTTATAATATTGGGGCTTATACTGGGGCTGCGGATGGCATCAAATGGGCTGCTGGTAGCATTGGCTATGGCACTCCATGGACAACACTTGATACGGCAATTAATGGTGGTGCACAGTATATTGCTGCTCACTATGTCGGAATAGGTCAAGATACAACATATTTCCAAAAGTATAATGTATCTTCTTATCGTCAAAGAACAGCTTATACCAATCAATATCAAACTAATGTCCAAGGTCCTGCTCAAGAAGCTATATCAACTTATAAAGCTTTAGTTTCTAATAACTTACTTGAAACCGCATTTAGCTTTGTTATTCCGGTATATGCTAATATGCCTGAAACGGCAAGCCCGATGCCTACAGAGGGTAATCCTAATAATCATTTAAAGAGTATTACGGTAAATGGTAAAGAAATCCAAAACTTTAAACATGATACTTTTACATATGATTATTATGTAGCTGAAGGTCTTACTTCTGTTAAAATTGCAGGATCTGTTATTAATAAAAATGCTAAACTCGAAGGAACTGGTGATATTAATTTAACAGGTGAAAAGACAACTGTAACTCTTAAAGTAACTGCTCAAAATAAGAAAGTTCAAAATTATACAATTAATATTATTAGAACCGATGGTACCGCAATGAGCGTTGATGATATCTTAAACAGTATGGCTGCTCCTGTAACAGGAGAAATGCTTATCTATGGTCCAGGACTTACGATAGATCAATTTAGAAATGAAGTTAATAAAATATCTGCTACAGCTAGTGTTGTAATAAATAATCAAAATCCTTTAACATTATCTACAGGTGACACGGTAACCATTTCTAATGGGGCTGATAAAAAGACATTTAATATAGCCATTCGTGGTGATGTAAGTGGTGATGGTAATATAGATATTAAAGATTTATTAATTATTCAAAAACAAATCTTAGGCTATACAAATTTATCGGGAGTATATTTTAAAAGTGGAGATCCAAATCAAGATGGATTAGTAAATATTAAAGATTTGTTAATTGTTCAAAAGCATATTTTAGGATATACAATTATTAAATAGAAAGGAATAAAGATGAGAAAAATAAAAATATTATTATTTACCATATTAAGTACATTTATGTTCGCAGGAACAGTTAATGCGGCCACTGCTAATATTAGTGTTTCAGCTTCAACATCGCAGGTTATAATAGGCAATAATGTAAATGTTTACGTGACTATATCTTCGGCAACACCATTAGGTTCTTGGGAATATGGCTTCAGTTATGATCAAAGTGTTTTTAAACTTCTCAGTACTAATGCCCCAAATGGTGGTCTTTACGTAATAAGTCAAATTGAAAATAATAATACAAAATCAGTAACATATACTTATGTTTTTCAAGCAATTGGCAAGGGTTCTTCTTCTTTTTCCGTTGGATCAGCTGCAGTTGTCGATTTTGATGTAAATGATATGACATTAAACACTAGTTCAGCAACTGTTAGAACTATAACTTATAATGAGTATCAAGCTAGCTTGTCTAAAAATAATAATTTAGCATCTTTAAAAGTTGATGGTGCGGATTTAGAGCCCGAGTTTAGTAAAGATACTTTAGAGTATAATGTCAAAGTTAATGAGGATACAAAAGAGATTAATATATCTGCTACACCTGAAGATAATACTGCATCTGTAAGTGGTACTGGACCTCAAAGCGTATCTCCAGGAAATAATACTTTTGAAATTTATGTTGTTGCCCAAAATGGCAGTGAAAAAGTTTATAAAATCAATGTTGAAGTAATAGATAAAAATCCTATTGAAGTAAACTATGATAGTAAAAAATATACAGTTGTAAAAATAAGAGAAAATTTAACAGCTCCAAAGGGATTTAAAGAAACTAATATTCATATTGGTGAATTTGAGATACCGGCTTATCATAGTGATATCATGGATCTTATGGTAGTAGGACTTAAAGATGAAAATGGTAAAGTAGTAATGTTTACTTATGAAAATGGTAAATATGATAGATATTATGAAATTAATTTAGGAAACATAACTATAAGACCATTAGAAATGAAAGAAACTCTTGCAGATTATACGACTTCAACTTTAAAAATTAATAATATTGAGGTAGAGTGCTTACAAAAGAGTAATGAAGATAGGTATAAAGATGTTTATTGTGTTAACGTTGAAACTAATGAAGAGGGTTTATTTACTGTTGATACCAAAGATAATACCATTATGAAATTTGATAAAGAAGAGAAAAATGAAGAGATGGAGCATACTAAACTACTTCTTTATGTAGCATGTGCTTTCGCAGGCACAACATTTGTAAGCTTAATTGTAATTATTTCTTTATTAGCTAAAAAGGGTAAAAAACCTAAGAAAAATAAAGAAATAAAGAAAGAAGAAAAACAAGTACCCGTTCCAAAAACAACAAAGGAAGAAAAGGCACCAAAAGAAGATTTTAAAGTGGAAGAGGAAGATGATAAAAAATTATCTGATACTCAAAAAATAAAAGATAATTTTACCCCAGTAAAAGACGAAAATATACAAACAGCTGAGGATGCTAGTGAAGATGAAGTATACGATATCTTTGAAGATGATCGTAAACGCAAAAAGAAGAAAAAAGATAAAAAGAAAAATAAGGAATAGTTGACAGTTTAAATAGCTTTATGCTATATTTGCTTTACCGGAAGTAGTGATGCTTTGTCAGGTCAATAACTGATGCATGTAAAAGCTTTATAGCTTTATATCTTCTCAGTTAGATAAGAGGGAAGCTTAGGCTTCCTTTTTCTATGGCAAAAATAGTTTGATGGTCATAAAATTTAATTCATCAATATTATTTTGTTTAAACTTACGATGGACAAAATTAGCTATCATATCAGCACTTTGAATGCCATAATGGAGTTTAGAGTTATATTTTCTAACCTTTAGTAATAATTTAGATTTATGAATTGGTTTATGCATAATCGCATAATCATCATTTTTCATGCCATGCTTAAGTTCTTTAAAGATACTATCATGCAAATTATAATAGCCATTGCTTTTAGCGTTATTTTCATCTATTTTGATATTTATGGTAAGGGGAAGTAAGTTATCTATAGCCTTATTTTTTATAGCATAGCTCACTATTTCTTTGACAACTCTTTTCTGGGCATATTCACAAAATCTTCCACGGGCTAGTTTATTATCTAATATTCTTTTAAATATCTTTTGATTATTAATAAGAACACCATAACACTTTTGTTTTTTTATTAAGTTAATAATTCTTCTTCTGTTAGCATTTGTAAGTTTTGAAGTACCTTTAATCTCAGGACAATCATTATTACACTTATGTTTATTTTTACAATACTTACATTTAATATCATCTATAATGCTTTTATATCTAATTATAAAGGTATTATATTCTTCTGCCGAGTAAAAAAATAAACCAGCATATACAAAGGTGCCTTCGTTTTTAGTTAATACACCAGAATCATCCATATAAATAAATAGTTCATTCATTATATCCCTCCATATTTATATATACCGGGTGGGTGGCAAATTTCCTTTTTATTTTGCATTTTTTAAAATTATTCTAAATATCTTATTATTGTTAAATCTTCTTATTATGGGTTATAATACTAATAGGAGTTATAATGAATTTTGTTATTAATAATCACAATATATTAGAGATATTAATTGTAACTTATCTAGTTAGTTTTGTTTTAGTATTTCTAACTAAAAAACTTGCTGTCCATGTGGGCGCAATGGATATGCCTAATGAAAGAAAAATTCATAAGCATCCTATGCCTAGACTAGGGGGTATAGCTATTTATGGTGGTTTTTTATTTGGCTATATAGCTTATGGTGAAATTACTACGCAAATGCTATCTATTTTAATAGCTTCATTTATTTTAGTGGTATTAGGTATTTTAGATGATATTAAGCCTATTAGGGCTAAATATAAATTTTTAGTGCATCTTTTAGTGGCCTCAATAGTAGTTTTTTATGGAAGATTATTTTTCCAACATATTTCTTTATTAGGGCTTAATTTATATTTCCCTATATTGCTAGGTCAAATAATATCTATTTTATTTATTGTATCTGCTATCAATGCGATTAACTTAATTGATGGCCTTGATGGTCTTTGTGCTGGCGTAAGTAGTATTTACTTTGCTACCATATCGGTTATTGCCTTTATGATGGGTAATACTTCAGGACTTGATGTTATTTTATGTTTAATTATGCTTGGCTCAACCTTAGGCTTTTTAACGCATAATTTTCCACCTGCCAAAGTATTCATGGGCGACTGCGGAAGTACTTTCCTTGGATTTATGATATCTATCATAGCTTTACTAGGATTTAAAGTGGCTACCATTACATCTTTAGTTGTGCCAATGTTAATCCTTGCTATTCCAATCTTTGATACTTTATTTGCCATTATAAGAAGACTTATTAAGCATCAAAGTATCGGAGAACCTGATAAAGAACACTTCCATCATCAACTTCTTAGAATGAAATTTTCACCAAGAAAAAGTTTATTTATAATCTATTTTATAAGTGCTCTTTTCTCTTTAGTATCAATATTCTATGCTTTAGGAAATAATAGTAAATTAGCTATAGCTATTTATATTGTATTAATGTTTATCTTAATCATTATTGTAGCTAAGACTAATATTTTATTTGAACATAAGAAAAAGAAAAAGGAATTATAATGGCTAAAAAAAAGGCAAGCGTACTTGGATTTAATGTATGCACTTTAGAATATAACAAATTATTAACAAGTATTAGAAAAGATTTAATTAATAATGAGAGGAATATTATTTATAATATTAATCCTTTGATTGTAATGAATTTTTATAAAAAAGAAGAAATAAGAAGTAAATTTAATGAGCAAAAATACAACATTCCTGATGGAATCGGAACGGTTTTAGCTTTAAAAATACATGGAGTAAAAATATCTTCTCGGATTGCAGGAATAGACTTATTTCAAGATCTTTTAAATGTTTCTGCTAAAGAAAAATATAAAGTGTATTTATATGGAGCTAAAAAGGAAGTTGTAGTAAAAGCTAAAGAAAATATTGGAAAATTTTATAAAGGCATCAATATTGTAGGTGTTACCAGTGGCTATGAAAACGAAGATAAAGCTCTTGCAAATATTAAAAAGGCGAAACCTGATATGCTTTTTGTAGAACGCAATTCCGATTTTCAAAAAATGTTCTATGCCATTCTGTTTCATGGCTGCGA
>CANRMZ010000076.1 GCA_947631885.1 uncultured Bacilli bacterium | reverse complement strand
TAAAGAACTTGAAAGATTAAAAGCTGCGGGATATGTAGTGGAAGATGACACGGCCAAGTTACTAAGAACTGTACAGGAAGAAAATCTTGAAATTGGCGAAAAGCGTGGAATTAAATCAGTTATTAAAAGTATGCTTGAAAAAGGTATGACAACTAAAAATATAATTAATATTACAAATATTGATGAAGCTATAGTAAAAAGTGTAGCAAAAGAATTAGCAAAAAATAATTATAACTAAAATAAAAGGAAATGATATGTATAATGTTGATAAAGAACTTGAAAGATTAAAAGCTGCAGGATATGTAGTGGAAGATGATACCGCCAAGTTACTAAGAACTGTACAGGAAGAAAATCTTGAAATTGGCGAAAAGCGTGGAATTAAATCAATTGTTAAAAATATGCTTAAACATGGAATGGAAGCAGATGAAGTAGCTAAAATAGCTAATGTTGATAGAGCTATGGTAGAAAAGCTAGCTAAAAAATAGTAAGTTAAAAGGATTGGTTTATTAATTACCAATCCTTTTTAAATATAATAATTTTCAATAATACTATGAGCCACCTTAATGCCATCAATAGCACTGCTGGTTATGCCTCCGGCATATCCTGCCCCTTCACCACAAGGATATATTCCCTTTATATTAGTCATTAAGGTTTCATCACGCATTATCCTAACTGGTGATGAAGTTCGGCTTTCTACAGCGCTTACCAAAGCATCGTTATCATTAAAGCCTTTTATCTTGCGACCGAAGTTATCTATTGCTTCAATTAAGTCGTGGCAAATATAATCAGGAAGTATTTCATGAAGATTGGCTAAATGATAGTTTCCTTTATAAATTGGATTAATACTTCCTAAAGCTTTCGAAGAAGTATTATTTTTAAAATCTTCCCATCTTTGGGTAGGAATAAAGCCCTCCCCTTTTTCATAAGCCAGATGTTCGAGCTTTCTTTGAAACTCAATACCACTTAAAGGATTGTCACCATAATCTTTACTATCTATAGTAACAATAATAGCACTATTGGCATTTGCCTCATCTCTTTTATAATTACTCATACCATTGATGCACAAAGCTTTATCTTCGCTTGATGAGTTTACAACAAAACCACCGGGGCACATGCAAAAAGAATATACTCCCCTTCCACTTTGAGCCTCATAAGTTAGCTTATAATCCGCAGGTGGTAAATATTTAGCCATAGGGCCATATTGATTTTCATTAATCCATTTCTGAGGATGCGATATTCTAACCCCTATGGCAAATGGTTTAGATTTAATATCAAGATAATTATTTAACATAAAAAGTATCTCTAGCACTATGGCCAATGGCTAAAACTAGTACATCAGTATCTAAAATTTGCTTACTAGTTTTAATTTGCTTTAATGTATTGTTTTCACAAGTTAAATCTTCAAAAGTTTCTTCGAAAAAGAAAGTGCCACCCATGGAAATAATATCCTCACGCATATTTCTGATAATGCTTTGTAAAAGATCAGTACCTATATGAGGCTTATTTATATATAATATTTCTTCGGGAGCACCATATTTTACAAATGTTTCTAATACTTTTTGACCAAGTCCTTCACTATCTTTTATTAAGGTATTTAATTTACCATCAGAAAAAGTACCAGCACCACCTTCACCGAACTGAACATTACTAATCAGATTTAATATTCCTTTTTGCCAAAATAGTTCAACGTCTTTAACTCGATCTTCAACTTTTTTGCCCCGTTCAATAATAATCGGCTTATAGTTATTTTCGGCTAAAACAAGAGCACAAAAAAGACCCGCGGGACCACTTCCTATAACAACGGGGCGATGGTTTAATAAAGTATCTCCTTTTAAAGGAGCCCTATATTCTTTTTGTTCAAACAAAATAATATCATTAGAATTTTTCTTTAAAAGTTTATCTTCATTTACAACATCTACCTTAACCTCATAGATAAAATTAATATTATCTTTATTACGAGCATCGATAGACTTTTTTAAAATAGTGTAATCTTTTAATTCATCTTCATGAATCTTTAGTTTATTTAAAATACTTTCTTTTAAAGCATCAGGACTATCTTTTAAAACAGAGACTTTAATTTGTCTTACTCTAAGCATGATGATCTCCTGCGATATAACCGGTTATAAAAGCAAAAGCTAAGTTATAGCCACCACATATCCCATTTACATCAAGAATTTCACCCGTTATAAATAAATTACTTACCTTTTTAGATTCCATAGAAAATGGATTAATATCCATTAAAGATATGCCACCTTTACAAACTTGAGCTTTTGCAAAATCACCAGTTCCTGTGATATTAAGTTCAAGATGGGTCATAACTTCTTTAAGGTTATTAATCTCTGATGTTGTTAAACTTTTATAATATGCTTTACTATTTATATGAGCATTATGAAAAAAAATATCATTTAGTTTATAACTAAAGATGCTTTCAAACATTTCTTCCATAGTTGCATCCGGAAGATCTTTACTTCTTTGATAAAGAAAATCTTCAAAGTCAGTTATATTGGGAAGAAAGTTAATTACTACTTTTACCTTTTCATCCATATGGGATGAAGCAATACTACTTAAATTAAAGACACAGACGCCACTGATGCCATAATCGGTAAGTTGAACCTCGCCCACTTCTTCTTTTTTTAGTTTATCGTTTACATAAATACTAACCTTAGCATCCGTTCTAATTCCTGACCATATTTTCGTAAAATCAGCATCGCATTTAAGGCTCGTTAAAGCCGGATACAAAGGATTTAGCTTATGGCCTAGATTTTCTAGGATTGGATATAAATCGCCCGTAGAACCCGTCTTAGAATATGACACAGAGCCTGCACTTATAATAAGTTTATCACATGTTATAGTTTCAGTATCATTATAAGTTATTATAAACTTATCATTTTCTTTTCTAACATCGGTTACTTTGACATTATATATAACTTTAATACCCTTTTTAAGGATATTTTGCTCTAATACTTCTCTAAAACTATATGCTTGATTGGAATATGGATATATATACCCATCTTTTTCTCTTGGGTAAATACCTAAACTATATAAATATTTATATACTTCATTAATATTATCTTCCGTTATAATACTTTTTAATGTTTCTAAAGAATCTGATTCATACTTAGTTATATCAATTTCTTTATTCCAATAATTACAATGACCATTACCTGTTAAAAGAAGTTTTTTACCAAGTTTATCATTCTTTTCTAAAATTATAACTTCACTATTTTCCCTAGCTTTTAACGCGGCAATTAAACCTGAAGCTCCTCCGCCAACAACAATTGTTTTCATTTGATCCTCTTTTTAGCTAAAATATCTTTCGATTTTTCTAAAGCAATAATGATAACTATGCCAAGCAAGAACATCGGAATATTAAAAGTATCAAAAGAAAGCATTGGAAGAGCCTTTTCTAAAGTGGTAGGTCCCATTATAATGGCATAAACAGATCCTACCATCATACCTAATATAACATAGATGACCGCACCACGATTTTTTTCTAAGCTTCTACGTACGATTTTAGCAAACGAGAAAATGCCAAAGATAACTCCTAAACCAAAGACAAATAAGATAGGAAATACGGAAAAATCAAAGCCAAGTAAAATCTTAATCTTTGCCATAATCGGAACATAAAGGCCAAAGATAAGTAAAACCGTAGACCCAGATATGCCTGGCAAAACCATCGCACATATCGCAACGGCTGCAACTAAGAAAGTATATATATAACTCATTAAGTTAGGATTTGTTAAATTAATATTTAAAATATCAGTGCCATTAAGTAGCGTAATGCCTACAACGAATAATAAACCTATGAAAAACCAAACAATATTATAATATTTACCTTTTAATGCTTTTAATTCTTCCTTAATGATATAAGGAAGAGATACAATAATAAAGCCTAAAAATAAAGAAGATAGTTCATAGATATGATTTTCAAATAAACTAGAAAGAAATGAAGCTGCAAGAATAAAGCCTACTACCCAACCTATACCTATCTTAAATAGATAAAAGAAAGCCTTTTTCTTCTTTTTAAAATCACCTCTAAAAAGATCATCTAAAGCGGCAATAAAATTATCATAAAAGCCTAATACAAAAGCTATAGTTCCCCCAGAAACACCTGGTACACTATCGGCTAAAGCCATAAAAAATCCCCTAATAAAATTAATTATATATTCCATATACTTCACCTTTAATTAATTATACTAAAAAAATTTTTAAAAAAATATAAATTTTACCAAAACTACTGATTTGGTTAACCAAATTGCCACTTTTTTGCAAAAATTTGATCAAAAAGGCCATTTTGGTGCTCCAATTTGCATTTTTGATCATTTGACATTTATTTTTTTCTTTTGTAATATGGCTTTGGAAGTTGCATTAGGGCCTGCCTTCATTTTAACTTCGAGCTAGAATGGAGGAGATGTAGATGAAAAAGGATTCTCATATTCGGATTCTCTACATTATTATTTTCCTACTTCTTTTGATTATTCTTCTCTTGTTAATACAACTATAGTTTAACTATAAGGGGGTTTCCGGTAAAATAAAAAAGCTCCGGTTGCTCGAACCGGTGCTTAGCCAACAAGGCAAGTGCTAATGCACTTCCTTCATTTATTATTATAGTACTAATTTAAATAAATTACAACTTGAGTTAACTTATTATATCAATTTGTTTATCAATGATATTCCAATCATCATCAAAATTAAAATAAGCATTAAACTTATGGCCTTCAAGAACATAAGGAAGCCAGTGTTTATCATCAGGGAACATTTCATCATAAGGAATTTCTTTTATATTAAACCAATGAGGTTCCATCTCTTCAGTTTCTTTTAAATCTCCCTCCCATCTAGAACAAGTGTATAGGTGAAATTCAAGTCTTGAGCGTTTACCTTTATAATCTTCATCAAAGCTAACTACGCCCACTTTTTCATAATCTAAAGGAGTTATATTTATTTCTTCTTTAGTTTCTCTTATAAGGGCTTCTTCAACGCTCTCCCCTTCTTCAAGCTTTCCTCCAACGCCATTATATTTGCCTTCGCCAAACCCTTTTTTCTTCTTAGCAAGCATTATCATATCATCTTTTACAATAAGTAATAATGTCGTTCTAATTGTCTCCATATCCACCATCCTTTATATTTAAAATACAAACACATTCTGCTAAATAACTATAACTAAACATATCTAAAATATATAATTTATCCAAATTGTATAAATCTTTTAAAACTTTAAGATTATTAGCAAGACTTTCAGTCTCACAAGATATATAAATAATTTTCTTTGGTTTAAATTCTAAAAGCTTATTTATCGTAAAATCATCAAGTCCTTTACGAGGAGGATCTACTATCACAGTATCTACTTTATCCTCAATAAACTTTATTTTATCTTCAACATTACCTAAGATAAAATTTATATTATCACACTTATTCATTTTAGCGTTTTTAATGCCATTTAAAACGGCATTTGGCACACACTCTATCGAATATACTTTTTGGGCGGTTTGGCTTGCGACAATGCCTAAAGTGCCTACTCCAGAGTATAAATCGAGCAGAGTATTTCCCATAGAGTTTGCTTTGATAATATCAAATAATTTTTCGTTAATATAACTATTTACTTGAAAGAACGAATCATAAGATACATCAAAAAAGTAATTGCCGATTTTATCTATAAAATGATTCTCACCATAGATAGTCTTGCCATTAACTATGATACCTACAACTTTTCTTTCGGGATAATTTTCTTCATTTAGTTTAACTTCATCACTTGTCGTAATACTTATTAAAAGTTCATCATTAAAATTAGCCCTAATCATAACATCACCATTTGTGATATTCATAAGTTTTAATTCAGGTAAAAAGTTATTAATACAGTCTTTAGTAATCGGACAATTATGAATAGCTATTAAATTATGAGTCTTTCTTTCATAAAAGCCTATTTCTTTATCTTGAATCTTTAATTCAATTTTATTGCGGTATGCTTTATCATGGGGATTTGCTATAACTTCAGGTTCAGGCAGATCAATAACTCTTCCTAAGATGTTCTTAACTCTTTCTTTTTTATACTCTAAACCTTTTTCATAGTTAAGCATCTGAAGACTGCAG
>CANRMZ010000075.1 GCA_947631885.1 uncultured Bacilli bacterium | reverse complement strand
AACCATATTTCTTTTATCTAATGGTAAATGATTTAAGTAAAAAACAAGAATGTGAAAAGATAATTGAAGAAGAATTTACTGAAGATTTTATGCATGAAATTATTAAGCCAATTAATCTATTTTAGGAGGCACTATGGAGACTTTTTGTATAGGAGTAGCCTCTGCTACTTTACGATTTGTAAGTGATGTTCCTTTGCAAGAATATTTCTTACGTAACAAACAATTCATGGAATTTTTTGATCCTAAATTCATTAAAGATGATGAATCGATAACTCATACTTTTACTTATATTGATACAGAAGAAAATGCAGGTTTAAAATGTGGAGAACATGATATAACTTTGCGTTTCCCGTATCAAAACCTAACTAAAAGTAATATTATTTATTTAGCATATCCTTTATTAGAAAAACAGTTTGCACAGATGGGCCTAAGTTCTTGCCATTCAGCTTGCGTATGTAAAAATGGGGAAGCGACTTTAATTATTGGTGAAGCCGGAGCTGGTAAAACAAGCTTGGCCGTAAATTTATGCCAAGATTATGGCTTTTCTTTAATTAGTAATGATATGACTTTAATAGGCTTAGATGGTGATGGTATTGCGGCCTATGGTGGAACTAAGTTTTTAAATTTAAGATTATTATCAGTTAAAAATAATATGGAATCTTTGCTATACTTATTTCATAATGATATTCGGGATGAATGGACTAATAAGATTACTATTATGGCTCAAGATGTGGGCATTGATACGGAATATGCAGTAATACCTATTACTAATATTGTCCATGTAAGACTAGATGATAGAGAAAATGATTTAAAGGTAACTGCGGGAGATAGTTGGCGAAATAACTTCTTACTGTATCAAAATCTATCAAGCCATATCCGTGGTCAAGCTGCAACTTTTGTTGATGCCAGTGGTCATCCTATGGGATATGTTCCTTCTTATGAAACGGAAGAGACATATCTTAAAAGACAGGAATTAATAAATAGAATTAATGCTTGTAAAGGATATTATTATATCAACGGGTCTTTAACAGAATTATTAGGATTTATTAATTCATTATATGATGGTAAAGAAAAAGGAAGTACAAGATTTGTTGTAAGAAGAAGGGAAAATTAAATATGGATATTAAATTTGTAAATGATGAAGGAATCAAATTCAACTTTAGAGTAGCAGGAATTTTTAAAAATGGTAATAAAGTACTTTTGCAAAAAAATGAAAAAAGCGGCGATTATTATTCTCTAATCGGGGGAAGAGTTAAATTTTTAGAGGATACTAAAAAAGCTATGATAAGAGAGATAAATGAAGAGGTAGGAGTTCTTCTTAAAGATAATGAGTTATCTTTACTGGAAGTAGTAGAAAACTTCTTTACTTATGATGGAACTAAATTTCATGAACTCTTATTTGTTTATAAAATAGATAGTGAAAAAATTAATAGTATGGATGATTTCTATACACTTGATAAAGATAAAAGTTCAATTAATAAGTGGTATGATATAAATGAAGCTAAAAACTTTGATATAAGACCAAGTTTTGCTAAAAAATGGTTTGATGATACAAAATTAAATCATGAAGTAATAAATGAACTATAATTTACTTTAAATAGTTATTATGATAAAATTTAAACTAGTTTAATAAGAAAGAAGGGCATATTATGGCAAATGAAAAATTTTTAGACGCAATAACATCACGTGATGTTGATTTTGCACAATGGTATACTGATGTAGTTAGAAAAGCTAAATTATGTGAATATACCAGCATAAAAGGATGTATGGTATATATGCCCGCGGGGTATGCTATATGGGAAAACATTCAAAAAAATCTGGATGCTAGATTTAAAGCTACAGGTGTAAAGAATGTTTATATGCCGATGCTTATCCCAGAGAGTCTTTTAAACAAAGAAAAAGATCATGTTAATGGTTTTGCTCCTGAAGTTGCTTGGGTAACGATGGGTGGAGCTAACCCTTTAGAGGAAAAGCTTTGCATAAGACCTACAAGCGAAACATTATTTTGTGAACATTTTGCTAAAAATCTAAATTCCTATCGAGATCTTCCTATGGTTTATAATCAATGGTGCTCAGTATTAAGATGGGAAAAGACGACTAGACCATTTTTAAGAAGCAAGGAATTCTTATGGCAAGAGGGACATACTATCCATGAAACTAGTGAGGAAGCTAAAGATAGAACTAAGATGATGCTAGATATTTATCATGATTTTGTTGAAAATGATTTAGCTATCCCTGTTATATGGGGTCAAAAAACCGAAAGTGAAAAGTTCGCTGGGGCGGAAGCAACTTATACAATCGAGGCATTAATGCACGATGGTAAAGCCTTACAATCTGCGACTAGCCATTATTTTGGTGATGGCTTTAGTAAAGCTTTTGATGTTAAATTCATTGATAAAAATAATAAATATGTAAATCCATTCCAAACTTCATGGGGACTTTCCACAAGAATAATCGGAGCTATTATTATGGTTCACGGTGATGATGATGGACTAGTTCTTCCACCACATATTGCTCCAATAAAGAGTATGATTATTCCAATTGGTCACAATAAATCCGAAATTTTAGAAGTAGCAAATAAAATAAATGATGAACTAAAAAAACAAGGTATGGCTGTTGATATTGATTTATCAGATAAAACTCCAGGTTATAAATTTTCGAATCAAGAGGTTCAAGGTATACCTACGAGAATTGAAATTGGTCCTCGAGATTTAGAAAATGGCGTTGTTACAATAGTTCGAAGAGATAATAGAGAAAAGATAAGTGTTAGTCTAGATGAAGTTACAACTAAGCTTCCTGAAATACTTGAGCAAATGCAAAAAGATATGTATCAAAAAGCTAAAGAACATCTTGAAAGCCATATTTATGAAGCTCATAATATGGATGAGCTTGTTAACACATTTAATGAAAAAAGTGGTTTTGTTAAGGCCATGTGGTGTGGTGATGAAGCTTGTGAAGATGAAATTAAAGCTAAAACCGGAGGAGCCACTTCAAGATGTATTCCATTCAATGAAGAAGGCATTTCAGAAAAATGTGTATGCTGTGGCAAGGATGCTAAACATCTAGTTTACTTTGGTAAAGCATATTAATTATTTATTAAGCAAGATAAGTTTAAAGCTTATCTTGTTTTAGTTAGAACAATTTTTTTACATTTTTTTAAGTAAATAAATAAATATCCTTAACTTTTAAAAGATATTTAAGTTATACTTAATATGGTGATACTTATGTATGAAGAGGTTGAAAGCAAATTAATAGAAAATGAAGAGATAGAGCTAACACTTGAAACTGACGTAAGAAAAACTAAAAAATATTGGGAAAAATATGTTTATTCCTTGATTCTTGTTATAATTTTGTGGGCTTTATTTATTTATACTTATTGTGTTAAACATGATATTGGAGGAGCAAAATATTATGCTTCAGGATTTAATTTTGATAAATATGCAGCCTTTTTAGGAATAGCAATTGTAACAATTTTTTTATTATTTTTCTTTACGTATGATGTAATGGTTAATACTAAAAATAGATTTAATAAATATTGGTTTACTAACATGCGAGTAATAGCTTTTAATAATAAAAAGGGCTATACCATAAGAAACATTGAAAGAATAGATCGAGTAGGTATATATAATAGCAAGAATAATTATGCTGATATTATATTAATATTTAAAAAGGTTACAGCATCAGATAAATTAGAACTTCCTTTGGCTTTAACGGGTATTAAAAATTATGAAGAAGTTATTAATTTCATTAAAGGCAAAAATGAAGATGTTGAACTATTTGATGATACAAACTTAACAAAGAAGAAAAACAAAAATAAAAAGGAAGAACCAGTTGCTGAAGATACCAATGTGGCATCTGGCACTAGCGTTGATACTTCAGGAATAGTACAAATGGATGCCAATAAACCAAATAGACATTTAGGAACTCCTGTTGGAGGAGTTAATCCAAATAAAATCCCAACGTCTGATGCTGAAGCCGAAGCGCAAAAAGCTGCCGTATTCAAAAAGACAAGATAAAAAATATATAAAATAAAAACCTAGAGAATTCTCTAGGCTTTTTTATACTAAATGGTCGAGAAGACAGGATTCGAACCTGCGACCCCCACGTCCCAAGCGTGGTGCACTACCAAGCTGTGCTACTTCTCGAACTCGCTATTAATTATACTATAAATTAATATGTACTTCAAGTCTAAAATATGTTATTTTTATTCATTAACAAATTCTTATTTTAAAACTCGAACCATTATAGTCCGAGTTTTATTATTCATATGGTACGCCCAAAGGGATTCGAACCCCCAGCCTTTAGATCCGTAGTCTAACGCTCTATCCAGTTGAGCTATGGGCGCATTTGAAAACATATTAATTATACTATAATCACCAAAAAAATACAATAAAAATGCAAAGTTGAAGTAGATTAAAAACATATATTATGGTAGAATTAGAATATAGGGTGAATAGATAAATGACTAGATCAATGTTTCTATTATTTGCTTTTGGTTATTATTTCCTTACAATAATCGCTATTGTAGTTGTTTTAGTCATTATTAATAGTCATAATAAGAAAAAATATGCTGAACAAATAAATGAACTTGAAAGAGAAAAAAATCTTATTATATCCGCTCAAATATTAAGTGAACTTAACAAAGTTGAGGCTCTAGCTTCCAATGAAGATTTAAAGGAAAGATACGAAGAATGGAAGAAGAGATTTGAAGAAATAAAGGATACAGATATCCCTAAGATAACTGATGCTATCAATGAAGTCCAATTTAATTATGATAATAAAGATTATAAAGAGTTAAAACTATCGTTAATTAAAGCTGAAATGGATTTAAATTATCTTAAAACTAAAGCTGATACTCTATTGGGAGAAATTAGAGAAATAACCTTAAGTGAAGAGAAAAATAGAGAGAAAATTACTAAATTAAAAGCTGAGTATCGCTCCATTGCTAGCACTTATAATGATAATCCTAAAGAGTTTGAAAGAATTAAAGTTCCTATTGAACTACAATTTGAAAATGTTGATAAGCTATTTGTTTCTTTTGAAGCAGCAATGGATAAAAATGCTTATACTGAAGTAGGTAAGATAGTAAAGGCTATTGATAATATTATTTCTAATTTAAAAATAGTTATTGAAGAAACGAAATATATATGCCAATATGGTGATCTATTAATTCCTAAGAAAATTGAAGAAATTCAAAGAATAGCTAAAAAAATGGTTAATGACGGTTATAATCTTGACTACTTAAATATTGATTATAATATTGAAGAAACCCAAAAGAAGATTCAAGATATTTTCCAAAGATTAAATGTTCTTGATGTTGAGGATTCGGTCTTTGAACTTAAGACAATGCTTGATTATTTTGATTCTCTTTATAACGACTTTGAAAAAGAAAAAGTGTCTCGAAGAGTATTTGATGATTATTCAAGAAGTATTTTAATTAAATCTACTAAGCTAGAAAAGATAAATAATGAGTTATATAAAAAAATTGGCGATTTAAAATATAGTTATGATTTAACAGATGATGAACTATCTGTTATTACGGATATCAAATCGGCTTTAATTGAGATAAAGGCTGATTATGAGACAACGATCGCGGCTTTCCGTAGTAAAAAAGTAGCATATTCAAAGTTAAGTGCCGACATGGAAGCTTTAAATAATAAACTTTTAACTACCGAAGAAAAATTAAATATAACTTTACGTAATTTAAGTTCATTAAAAGATGATGAAAATAGGGCAAGAGAACAACTTGATGATATTAAAGCGATTTTACATGATGCCAAAGAAAAGGCCAAAAGTTATAAACTTCCTCTTGTGCCAAGAAATTATTATGTTGAACTTTCTGAAGCTATCGAAGCTATTAATGAAATGGTATTAGAACTTGACAAAAGACCTATTTCGATTAAAATATTAAACACCAGAGTTGATACAGCTCGTGATTTAGTTTTAAAGGTATATAACACGATTAATGAAACGACTAAAACAGCTAAGATGGCTGAGATGGCAATTGTTTATGGTAATAGATATCGTGTTGTAAATAAAGAAGTGGATTTTGGTTTACAAAAAGCAGAGAATGCCTTTAATAAAGGTAATTATAAAAACAGTTTAGAACAAGCTATAAGTGCTATTAATATTGTCGAACCAGGAATTCATAAAAAATTATTAGAACAATATAAAAACTAGAGGAGAAGTACATGATTTATTTAGATTATTCTGCAACTACACCTATATCTTTAGATGTTCTAGATGCTATGAATAGAACTTATAAAGAATATATAGGAAATCCTAATTCGAT
>CANRMZ010000074.1 GCA_947631885.1 uncultured Bacilli bacterium | reverse complement strand
TAAGGCTCTCCATATATGATTTTGCTACCATATCTAAAAGCTTTAGGCTTGCCTGTTATGGCAAAAGGAACAATTGGCATACCGGTTTGAATAGCAAAAAATGCTGCCCCAGTTTTAAATTTCATAATTGGATCATCAGTTTTGTTAATAGTTCCTTCAGGGAATACACATACTACTTTGCCGGCATTTAAAGCATCAATAGCCTCTTTTTTAGCCTCAGGATTACTGCGAGATCTATCAACTCTAATTAGTCCTGCGAATCTAAAAAGCCATTTTAATCCTTTGATATCCATAAGCTCTTTTTTCGTAAGAAAGTGAACTGCTCTTAAGGTACCGGAACCCACAACCATAAAATCATTTTTAGAGGTATGAGTTCCGGCTAAGATAACACCACCTTTTTTAGGAATATTCTCTTTATTTATAAGTTTGGGATGCATAGTAAGAAAGACATATACACGTAATATAGGTCTTAATATTAGATAACCAATATCAGGTACTACCCAATCCTTACTTTTGCTTTTTTTCACGTTTAGCCTTTTCTTCTTTCTCAAGTTCTCTAAATGCTACTTTTCCTACTAATGTTTGAGGTAATTTATCTCTGAATTCATATTCATGTGGCAAGGCATATACTGCAACATTTTGAGCACATAATTCTTTAATTTCTTTTTCAATTTGTTTACTAGGTTTAAAACCTTCCTTTAAAACAATAAAGGCTTTGGCTACTTGACCTTTATATGGATGAGGAATACCAATAACTGTTGAAGTTAAAACCGCATAATGGGAATTGATTACCCCCTCGATATAAGTTGGATAGACGTTATAGCCACTTGAAATAATCATTCTCTTAATTCTTTGCGAGAAGTAAAAGAAGCCATCTTCTTTTAAAACACCAACGTCTCCAGTATGAAGCCATAGTTTACCATCTTCATGATATCTTAAAGATTGCATTGTTTCTTTATCATTATTGTAATAACCCATCATAACTGATGGACCACTTACACAAATTTCACCATCTTCATTTATATCAGCTCTTTCATGAGTGCCTGGTTTAACTATCTTAATGTAATCATCAGGGAATGGTGCCCCAATAATACCATCATCAAAGGCATTTTCAGGGCTTAAACAACAAGCCGCAGTAGCCTCTGTAAGTCCATAACCTACTCTGATACGAGCATCTGAACCATGTTCTTCCAAAAAGGCATTTACTTTATCTCTTAAGGTTTTATTTAAAGCATCGCCACCACAGATAGTAGCTTTAACGCACTCAAGATCTCTAGGGCCAAATTTAGCACTAATTAGTGCTTCATATAAAGTTGGCACACCAATAATAAATGAAGGTTGTGTCTTTTTAATTAAGTCAGCAAATTTTTTCTTTTCAAATTGAGGAACAAGTACACATCCCATACCATTAACTAAAGGAGTATGAATATTAACTGCTAAACCAAAGCCATGGAATACAGGAAGGATTGATAAAGCTGTAGCGCCAGGCACTATTTGCTTAATCATTGCTTTAGCACCCATACCCATAGCATTAAAAGCTAAGTTAGAAAGAAGTATTCCTTTAGGATTTCCAGTTGTACCACCACTATAAAGAATAACGGCTGGATCATAAGCAGTTCTCTTTTCTTTTATATCACCTTGATAGTTTCGAGAATTATAAATAAATTCACTCCACATAACAACTTTAGGATCATTCTTAGGAATAGATATTTTTCTTCCTTTAGAAAGCCAGTAACCACCTGTTAAAACAACATTCATTTCTTCAGATACTCTAGCTACAATAATCTTCTTTAAGTTAGTACTATCTTTTAATTTATATACCTTTTCAAATACAGCGTCGATAACAACGATGTATTTACTATCTACTAAATTAACATAGTATTCTAGCTCTTTCTCACTAGAAAGAGGATGAACCATATTAGCTATAGCTCCAACCATATTTATAGCGTAGAAAATAATAATAGCTTCAGGTGTATTAGGCATACATACTGTTATTTTATCATTTTCTTTAACACCATAGTTTTTTAAGGCCTTCGCAGCCATTCTTATTTTTTCGGCAAAATCACGAAAATTAACTCTTTTTCCATAATAATAGAAAGCCATGTTGTTAGGATATTTTTCAGCAGCTTCAAATAGCATATCAGAAAGAGAATACTCTGGATATTCTAGATTAGCTTCTATACCATCTTCTTTATAATAGTCTAACCATGGTCTTAGTTCTTTATCTAATTTCTTCAATTTTGACTTGCGCATTAGAATCCTCCTCTAATAACTCAGGGTTATCAAATAAATATTGTAATAAATGTACTGACTTAGAGAAATAATAGCCATCTCCTATTCTTTCATCTAAATTAATACCAAACTCACAAACTTTTCTTATATGTTTTTCCCCTTTTTCGTCAATTATTTCTTCATCTCTAACTTCACCCATAGTAGCTACTGCAGAACAGCAACCAAAGTCATTCATGTTATGATGAATAGCTCCACATTTTATAGAGCCTAAGTTTGATACAATAATGCTACTATAGTAAAGATTATCTTTAATTAATGATGATGGTAAATGCCCTTTCTTATCTAAAAATTTAAGAAAATTTACTAAAGGTACTCTGATAATATTAGGTAGTTTACCAACTATATCAATCGCAGAATTTGCACCCTCTTTTTCAACTTTTTTATCTCTAAATTGAGATATCATATTAGTAACTTTTTCACTAATAGTAAATATGTTATCTTTCTCTTCAATAGGAACAATAGTCATCATCTCTTCAGAATGTTCATCAAAGGTAACTTTAGCAACAAATGATATAGATACTTCATTATGCTCATATAGATGATGATTGGAAATAAAGTAATTGAGCCTTGGTCTTAGATGGTATGTTTTTCCTATTGCTGCTAAAAAAGCATGGAAATATGTTATATGTATTCCCTCTTCTTTTTTCTTTTCTAAATATTTTGCTAAATTCGTAACATCCATCTTTTGATTTATATAAACATAGCTGACAGACCTATTAGGTTTTAAGTCCATGTTTAATTGTTCCATTCCTTTTAGGTTTCTCACTCTTCTGGCATATTTTCTATCACCAAATCGCCTTTTATACTCTTTCGTCACCAATCATTATCTCCTCACTAATGAAATATATACATATATAAATTTTACCATAATATAGACTTTTTAACAACAAAAGTGCTTTTACATTTTTATCTATTGAATTTATATTAAAATATGTTATAATTAATACCAGTTGCAGGTGTAGTTTAGTGGTAGAATAATAGCCTTCCAAGCTACTGATGGGAGTTCGATTCTCCTCACCTGCTCCATTTTAAGAATTAACTAGTCTGAAAACAAGACTAGTTTTTTAATGCCATCAGTAGCATGGAAGGAATCAAGATATATCCCTAAGATGTTGGCTTTTCAAATACATATTTTCAATT
This sequence comes from uncultured Bacilli bacterium, assembly GCA_947631885.1. Taxonomy (GTDB): domain Bacteria; phylum Bacillota_I; class Bacilli_A; order RF39; family UBA660; genus UBA6448. Next base: position 2,892 of record CANRMZ010000074.1, on the reverse strand, counting down.
ATATCATCAAAAATACTATACCACTTGATTTGCACACAAAACCTATCCTTTTCATATAACGGATTATGATTTAAGCATCTATTTTTGGGCTGTACTGTTAAAGTACTAAAATGTACCGCGGAAGAATAAGTATCTTTTTTACTCATAATTATCTTTACAATATCTTCTGCTGTTATAAAAAGAAAATCATCTACCTCACCATATACCAAAGCAGCAATAGAATAGGTTGAATTAGTTCCTTTTAAAATAAATCTCTCAATTGCCTTTTTTAATAAAATCTCATTACTATTTAATTCAAGATTTATCTTATCTATACTTTTTTGATTTTCCTTTTTATATTCATCAGTAGATATCCTTACTATTCCCTTGCCATTAGTTGTTCCATCAGCATAGTGAAATTTCAAATAATCTATAATGCAATCACGTTCTATATTATTAGTTATTAAAAAACTAATAAATTCACTAATTGGTTCAACATGAACAGAATTTTTAATACCTTTTTTGATACTAATACCACGAATCCTTTTATTTATCTTAACTAGAATATCTGATTTTTGTGGTAAGTGATTACACCAACACTTTATAATAGAATCTTCATTTTCATTAGGAAACACACTATCTATTAAATCTCTAAATAAAGGAGATAATTCTTTAATAGATTTATTATTTAGTTCTAATACAAAATTAAACTCATTATTATATCCATTTATCGAGCTCATTTTTTCACCTCTTAATATTATATATACCCGATAAAGAGCGAATTTCCTTTTTTTTAATGAATTTTTATTTATTTTTGACAGTCATGCCATGCTTTAAATATTTGCTAAAAATGCGATGATTATTTTTCTTCTTTATAACATTAATAAAAGTTATTGGTACACCTTCAGAAGATTCTCTTGAACCATTTTGTACTTGAAAATGAATATGAGGTCCATTAGTGTTGCCACTATTACCTACTTTAGCTATTTCATCTCCTCTTTTAATTTGATCGCCTACTTTTACTTTAAAGCTATCTTTTAAAATATGAGCAATCATACTATATTCATTATGGCCATGCATAATAATTATATGATTACCTCGAACATCAGGAACATCACACACAATTTTCCGATTTTCAGCGATTTTGGTATCAGGATATTTATTACAAATATCAACAACTATTCCATCCATTGGCGCAATAATATCCTTTTGATATGAATAATAATTTTCAATATTGTAGTAATCATCATGAAATGGTGAGTTATCTTTATCACGGATTTCAAAGTCATAAGCATATCTTTGAGCAGGAATATCCCAAGAATGAGAATCTTTTGGTTTTATGCCTCCGAATTCAACATAAAATTCTTCTTTAAATGGCAATGTATATTTATTTTTAGACATATATTCACCCTTTTTTAATTACTTAATCTTTTTACTTTTGCTGGCAAATGGTGGCATTTAAATACTGCTATAATGCCTGATATCAATTCAAAAACAGCTCCAAGAATGGCAACGTAAGCATGAACAAGAAGATTATAAATTATTTCAATGACAGGTATAAATAGAAATGACCTTTTAATCCAAATAGGATCCTTCATATACATAAATATTGTGTATAAAATAACTATTACAGATGGGATTAATGAAACTAATCCATTATATGTTAAAAAACTAGAAATAATAGTAATAAGTAAGAAAATAAACAACCAATGTATAGGAATATCTTCGTTATTCTTTCTTTTTTCATAGAACAAAAAGGTTCTTACACAAGCAATTGCATATACTGCAGCACCACTAAAAGCGGACAATAATAAATACTGCACACCATATAAAATATTTGCTAATAATTGCATAAATAAGATTTTTGATTGGCTTTTTTGTTGTACACTTAATCCCCAAAAAACTACGCCTAAAAAGCCACATAATTGTGCTATAGCAAACATAAACTTACCTCTTTATAAAATTTAAGAAGCATCTACTTCTTTAAATCTTCCTGAACTAGAGTATATCATAAAAAAGTGTTTATACAAAGTGGGATTTATAGTCATTTCATAAAAAAACCCGTAGCTCTCGCTATGGGTATTCATTTATTAATTATTATTTTGATTCGTATAAAGCTTTAAATGATGGAACTTCAACGGTATATGTTTCGCCATCAACTTCTGTTGTATATACTTTAGGAGCAATAGGTTTCCAACCTACAAACTTATAACCTTCTCTAGCAGCAGGTGCTGTCATAGTTATACTCTTTACGCTTCCTCTTCGAGCTTCTTCTTTAAAGCTACTGCCACCATCAAATCCTACACAATAATTAGTATCACATTCAAAACGGGCAAACCAAATTATTCCAACTCCATTATTCCATTTTGCAAGTGTTGCATCATCTAAATAATTTTTAACACCAAGTGTTTCCATTGCTACCATCGGAACGGAAGTAATAGAACGATTGGTAGAAACAATTTGAGCTCTTTCAGCAGCAGATATTTTATATACTTGAGGTTTGCTAGCTTCCTCGGCAGCCTTTTTAGCGGCTTCTTCAGCAGCTTTCTTGGCAGCTTCAGCTTGTTTTAAACTCTCTTCAGATTCTCTTTGTCTTCTAGCTTCGGCTTCAGCTTCTGCAGCTTCTTGAGCAGCCTTTTCTGCAGCTTCTCTTTCAGCTTTTGCTTTGGCAGCAGCTTCTTTTTGCGCTTGTTTAAGTTCTTCTTCAGCTTTCTTATTAGCTTCTTCTGCCCTTGCAGCAGCATCTAGTGCCCATTGTGGTAATCCTCCAGAAGATTTAGTAGAATCTTGTTTTTCAGCTAATTGTTGAGCTTCGGCAGCTTTTTTAGCAGCCTCCTCGGCTTTTCTTGCAGCTTCCTCTGCTTGTCTTACTCTTTCGGCTTCTTCAGCTTTTCTTTGAGAAAAGCTGAAGAA